>DATCAO010000602.1:0-7973 GCA_036512575.1 Puia sp. | reverse complement strand
GTTTGCCGGAAACAATGGAATCAGAACCCGGAGAATAAAATTTTCTATCACGTTTCTACTGATGAAGTGTATGGTTCCCTTGGCAGCGAGGGCTATTTTACAGAAAATTCTCCATACGACCCACGCTCGCCCTATTCCGCTTCAAAAGCAGCCTCCGACCATTTTGTAATGGCCTATCACCACACCTATGGATTGCCGGTGATCATTTCCAATTGTTCCAACAACTATGGCTCTCACCATTTCCCGGAAAAACTCATTCCGCTGATGATCAACAATATTAAAAATAATCGTCCGCTGCCCGTTTATGGAAAGGGAGAAAATGTGAGGGACTGGTTGTATGTGGATGATCACGCCATTGCCATTGACCTGATATTTCACAAAGGCAGGATCGGGGAAAAATATAATATTGGCGGTTTTAATGAATGGAAAAATATTGAGATCGTTCACCTGCTTTGTGATATCATGGATAAAAAACTTGGCCGCAAACCTGGTGATTCTGCCAAACTGATCAGTTTTGTAAAAGACCGGCCCGGGCATGATTTGCGCTATGCTATCGATGCTGCAAAACTCAACCGGGAGCTGGGTTGGAAACCCTCCCTGCAATTTGAAGAAGGACTTGAGAAAACAGTGGACTGGTATTTAGAACATGAGCAATGGGTTAATGAGGTGACTTCAGGTGAGTACCAGCACTATTACGAAAAACAATACCATAAGTAATGCCATTTACTGCCACTTCCCTCCCCGGCGTCATAATTTTCGAACCCGCAGTTTTCCCGGATGGGCGCGGTTTTTTTTTCGAATCCTATAACCGCCATCTGTTTCACTCAAATAATATTGGAAATGACTTTGTGCAGGACAACCAGTCCTTCTCTACCTATGGCGTCATTCGGGGATTACATTATCAACGCAATCCATTTGATCAGGCGAAACTGATCAGGGTCCTGCAAGGCAGGATCCTGGATGTTGCGGTCGACCTGCGGGTTGGTTCACCAGGATTCGGAAAATCTTTATCTATCGAGTTGTCGGATGAGAATCGAAAACAAATATTTATTCCAAAAGGTTTCGCACACGGTTTTTCTGTACTGAGCGAAACAGCAACCATCTCTTATAAGTGCGATCAGTTTTACAATAAACAAAGTGAATCCGGTATCCGGTATAATGATGAATTCTTAAATATTGACTGGCAGATACCCGCAGGCAATGAACTCATATCTGAAAAAGATATCCGCATGCCCGGATTCAACCCATCCCTCACAGATTTTACCTATTCCGGAGATGTCTGAAAAAAGGATATATCAGGTAGCCGTTACCGGTAGTACCGGTCAACTGGGAAAAGAACTGGCCCTGATTACAGATGAACACCCCGATTTCGCATTCATATTTTTATCCCGGCAGGAATTCCCACTGGATGATCCGGAAAGAATGAAAAGCTGGCTGGATCAGAATCCGGTAGACATTTTTATTCACACAGCAGCTTACACTGCTGTCGATAAAGCCGAGTCAGAAAAAGAAAAAGCATTTTTAATCAATGCATCGGCTTGCGGGATGATTGCCTCGCTCCTTTCAAAAAAGAACTCTAGGCTGATATATATTTCAACAGACTATGTATTCGATGGTACTTCGTCCCGTCCGCTGACGGAACTTGCTCCGACAAATCCGGTCAATTGGTATGGCTCAACCAAACTTGAAGGAGAACGGTTGGTTATGGAGAATAACCGGAACAGCCTGGTAATCCGAACCTCCTGGGTTTATTCTGCTTTTGGAAATAATTTTGTAAAAACGATGATGCGTCTGATGAAGGGAGGCCCTTCCGTGCGGGTCGTAAATGATCAGATCGGTTCTCCAACCTACGCCGGAGATCTTGCTGGAGCCATAGTGCATATCCTCGAATCAGAACATTTCGTTCCGGGTATATTTCACTACTGCAATGAAGGTCAGGCCAGCTGGTTTAACTTTGCCACCGAAATTAAAGAATTGTCAGGTATCCCCTGCGACGTTATTGCCATTCCAAGTTCGGGGTTTCCGACTCCGGCAAAAAGACCCGCTTATTCCCTGATGGACAATTCGAAAATTAAGAAAGTCTACGGCCTTAGCATTCCGGAGTGGAAAACCAGTTTGGCTTTATGTATTCAAAAAATAAATGAAGGAGTGTAATAATTTTCTATACCTGGATATTTTATTTAGCCATTTTGGCTTGTTTCATTTGATCTGTTTTCAACCCGATAACCGGTGTTTCACTGGTCTGTCCGTGAAACCCGTACAGAAGTTCTTCATTTAATTCCAGTACGTCACTTTGCAGGGAATAAATTTCATGAGTAAGTTTCCTGACTTTTTTCATGCCGATCATATATCCAATACAGAAGATAATCAGTCCGGCAAATCCCACCTCCAGCATATTCAGCTGGATAGCTTTTAATAGATCGATGACAGTTTCCATAATTTAATTTTTTACAGGATTGGATTAAACACAACTTAAAAGTACCCTAGGGAACTCATATCTACAACGTAAAATCACCCCTGTTTATTTTCCGTATTTCTACTGTTGGAAAGAACCCGCCCTTTCTATAATTTTTTAAACATATGATAATCAACACATTACCAATTTTAATAGAAAGCATCCCTGCAATGGCACAGTCTGCTGAACGATTTTCGACAGCTCAATATTTATTATGAGAATGTCTTCTTAAAACTATTTTTAAATGCAAACTGGCGTTGAACTTTCCGCGGGTTATACGCTCAGCTTCCCCGGAACAAAATTCCCGGAACATGAGGAGGAGTTTATTTGAAAGTTCCGTGAATATGGATTGGTCATTCAATGAGTTATTACTGTCGTTTAAAAAAAGAAAAGCCCCACAGAATAAGTGGGGCCTTCGTTGCCTGACCTGGATTCGAACCAAGACAAACAGAGTCAGAGTCTGTCGTACTACCGTTATACTATCAGGCAGTTAGCAGGAAAAAGAAAAAATTTCTTTTATTTTCGGCTGCGAAGATAACTTAGATACATGGAAAGATGAAGGTTAAACAGGGAATAAGACAAGCATTTTATTAACAGGTCTGCCTTTTATCAGTCCCTTCTTATTCTCGTTCCGGGTAGCAGTGCGCGAAATGATTTTACATCATTGATTATCAATTACTTACCTTCGTAATGCCCATGGCCAATTCTTTTTTACTCAAAAGTTACATTATATCAACCCGCAGGTACTAAACAATGAATAAGAAAAGTAGTTTTTCCGATTCAGAACTTGTAGAAGCGATTGGTGAGAAGGACATGCTTGAACAAGCCATTGTGCAACTCTACGAGAAACACGGAACCATCGCAAGATCTTTTATTATGGGAAAGGGGGGAACAGAACAGGACGCCGATGACATTTTCCAGGAAACAGTCGTGTCATTTATTGACACCGTGAAAAAAGGAAAATTCAGGCAGGAATCCGGCATCGGGACTTTTCTGATCTCCATCTCTAAAAACCTATGGTATAACGAAATCCGCAGGAGGCAGCGGGCTGGAAACCGGGAGAAGCTATACGTAGCCGATTTTGAACCGGCAGATGCTGTAATAGACGATGTAATCGGGAAAAGGGAATTGAATTCGATGCTTGGTCAGATGCTGAACGAACTGGGCGGGTCTTGTAAAAAAATATTGGAGCTCTTTTACTACGAGAATTTGTCGATGAAGGAAATTGTTTCACATATGCACTATGAAAACGAGCAGGTGGTCAGAAATAAGAAGTACAAATGCCTGCAGCAATTGACAGACAAAATGAAACAAAACCCGGAGGCGGCACAACAAATAAACGAATTGATACAGAAGTAATATGAAACAACCAATAAGCGAATTATTAATTGACTACATGGATGAAAAACTCAGTCCGGCGGAAAAATCCGAGCTTGAGCAACTCATTCAGCACGATAAAGAAGTTGCCGGCGATTTAGGATACCTGAAACTCGCAATAGAAACCGTTCGCCTGAAAGCGATCAGCGGGAAGGTAACTGCAGTGCGCCAATCACTGAATGAGTCTAAGAAAGACCAGTCATCCAAAGAGCATGTTGGAATCCGGTACATGTACAAAACAGGTTTGCGGATAGCTGCGATTTTTGTTATTCTCATCGGCTCGGCCATCTTATATAAATATATTACCGTTTCAGATCAGTCTGTCTATAGAAATCAGTTTATCCCCTTTGAATTGAGTAATATGCGGGGAAGCGAAGACCGTAATCCTGAATCCGAAGCCTATAGGAATAAAAACTGGAGTCTCGTGATCGATCTGTACGGAAGAGAAAAAGTTAAATCCGATAAATCCAGTTTTCTGGCTGCAATGGCTGAATTGCAGCTGACTCATTATGCAGAGGCAGAGATGCTGTTTCAAAATCTGGTAAATAATACATCAGAAAACAATGCCTTTCAGGAGGATGCAGAGTACTATTGTGCCCTGGCCTATCTGATGGACCATCAGGAGAACAAAGCGATCGGGATGCTCAACAAGATTAAGGCGGATACCAGTCACCGGTATTATCCCCTGGCCTCCCGGATTTCCGGCATTGATCTGAAAATCATTGAAATGAAAAAATAATATTGAAGAGTATTTTCCAGGTTACAAAAACATCCGTGATGGTTACTAATTAAAAAGAGAGATTCAATAGCCTTACGAAATAATCAATCCAAACCTAAAACCCCAAAAATCCATTACCCGTAGAAAATTTTCGATCCATAACTATGAAGAGCCAGCCAATAACTGATGAAAAGCCAAATAAGGTCGACGTATCCCTGAAAACACTGAGTAAGTTTAGACAACGTTTTTTTAATATCCGATATGTCCTATGAAAAGCGTCGACTTTTTTTTCGTCTCCAAACTATGACATATAATATCGACACGCAGGGAATTAAAAAAACAGCCCACCAGAACAGGGGCTGTTTTTTTTTAAATAGTGAAGCCTGACTTCCGGTCAGTATCAGGTGCGACCAGTATGCCGGGTTCCTGTCGACAGGATTATTCCTGATAAATTCCAATTTAGCTTTTTGCAGCGCTTTGGCTTTAGAATACCCTTCTTCGAGATATTGATAGAATAACCTGAGTATTTCCGATGTAGTACGGTCGTCGGCTTTCCATAATGTATTAATCGTGCTGGGGCAACCAGCATACAAAAATGCACGGGCGAAACTCATCACGCCTTCATTTCGCACAAGTGCGCCCTTCCCTGTTTCACAGGCACTGATTACCATCAGGCGGCAACTGTCCATCCGGAGGGCATAAATCTCATCCAGAAAAAGCAAATCCCCGGTGCTCCCTCCGGATGCCGGATAAAAAGCGATACAGGAAGCTGATGGGTTATCTGGATTGGTTATTGCGTGTGTAGCCAGATGAACAATCGGATATTGGTTCTGGCTTTTCAAAAATACCTCCTTTGTTGCCTGGCGATCTGTTAACTGCCTGCCAATCATTGATGTTGTTTCTTCTCCCGAGAAGGGTAACTGATTCAGCCAATCCATCCCTTCCGCCTGCAGGTCCGCGCCCTTTTTGGTAAATGGTGCAAAAGAAATCAGGGAATTCATTCCCCTTGGGATGTCCGGGATTCTATCTTCTACGGTAATGAAACGGGCTGAAAATTCATAACTCACTGTATGATTTTCCAGAATTAATCCCCCTTTCTCATCGCAGGTTAGCGATTCAACGGGCAATTGAAAAAACAACCCATCGGGAACAATAATCCAATTTTCCTGATCGCCCGCCAGCAAGTTAAGCGGCTTTACAAATTGCCTATATAGTTCATCCTTAGTATATCTGATTTGCGTTTTCTTTCCGGTCTCAGGAGTCTGCAGGATCCGGACCCAGTCCTGCACTAAGTTCCGAATGGAATTGCCATTCTCAAGCTCTGTGTGACGGAGCCCCGATCTGGTTAGCACAAATATTTCAATTCTTTCCGGAGTATTGCAAAAACTAATCAGTGCTTCATCTGATGACATACTTTTCTGCAATTGACTGATCGAAGGAAAATCATCTGCATATTTAAACTGGTAAAACCGGTTATCCCCTTCCATTTCCCGCTGGAGTTTGACCAGCTTGCTCTCATAAACAGATTTTTCATCATTGATTTTTTGCAAGGCTTCCGAATTCAATCGGTCTTCTGTTCTTGAACTTAAACGGGCTATATTAAACTTGATATTTCTCTCACGGGCGGCCCATTCATTTTCCCTGCCGGTGGAATGGAGAAAATTGCTTTGCCTGATTTGAGCGCTCATCACCGAAGCCTTATTTTTTTCAGAGATCAAAAATGCGGTTTCCATCCAATGTGCCCCGGGATACAAGAGATCCAATTTCAGACAAACTGTTAATGCATCCATATACAGCTGACCGCTGTTCTGCTTCAATAATAATTTCGCATCGTCCGTTTCGTAGCTCCTTTCAATATAAGAAAGCAGGGATATCGCTGAGGCATATGCATCATACGCCGAATGAAGATCCTGGGGGCGTCCTCCCTTATGGTATACCATTTCCCAAGCTTTTGCTTTCTTAGAAAACACTTCAAATAATCGATAGTAAGCGAATGATCCCGCGAAATTCTCCGGGTTTTCACGGATATTCCTGCTGGTAAAATTTTTAGAGAAAATGATCAACGCATCCTGCAGGTGACTGAGTGCAGGAATCGGGTCTGACCGGTAGAGAGCCAGGTCCGCTGAATAAAGTGCATTTACGCCATCATCCAATGCGTTAGTATGCAAATGTGTTTTTTCGTTTTGATATTGAATCAGCCACAAAGATGCTGAATCCGCATTTCCTGATTCCAGGCTGGTTCTGGCCATTTCATTTAAAACACCGGGTACAGAAACGATTTTGACTTTTTTAAAATACGTCAATGCCTCTCTATACTGATGTAAACCTGCGTAAGCTCTTCCCATATTCATATACAGGGGATCTTTCACCTTTTGATAATTCAGGCAGTCCCGGTAAATATTGAGCGCCTGTTCGAATAAGCCCAATTTATAAAAGCAGGTTGCTGTATTTAGCCGTAAACTGTAAGTGATCAGCGGATCTGCATGTTCCTCGCGATCAACCAGACGAAGCGCCCGGGTGAAATAATTTTTGCTCTGCAGGTAGTTGCCATTGTCGTAGTACAGAACTCCCAGCGAGTTATATAATCGCACTTGATCTTCCGGTACGCCAACACGATCTATATTTCTCTCTGCCTGTAATAAAAAAAATGATGCAGAATCAAAATTGTTCAGCTTGTAATATACGGCACCTGCGTAAATATACATTTTGAACTTCTGTTCCGGGTTCCCGGAAAAATCTACTGCTTCCAGGTAAGAAGCGATCGCCGCCGGAAAGTTATTGTACACTTCACTCAGAATCCCCGTCCTGGAATAAGACAGATACAACAGGCTGTCTGAGAACCTCGTTTTGGGCAAACCGTTCAGCATAGTAATCACTTCCTTAAAAGTAGCCAGGCAGGTACTATCGGTTAGCGGGGTAG
Organism: Puia sp.; assembly: GCA_036512575.1. Classification (GTDB taxonomy): domain Bacteria; phylum Bacteroidota; class Bacteroidia; order Chitinophagales; family Chitinophagaceae; genus Puia. Next base: position 503 of record DATCAO010000602.1, on the reverse strand, counting down.
CATTGGTTAAATTATAAAGACGCTCGGCCTTTTCAAACTGTTGCCGTATGGATTGATGAACAGGATCTGCGGGCGGGTGCTGTTTAAAAGAAACAATAAACAGGAAAGAAAGGGGTATAAAAAGAACTTTCCCGGACGACATGCTGGACCTTTTAATAGGTTCAGCTTTAACGTCCGGGAAACTACAATATTGTCAGTTGAATGGCGCCTAGTTGTACCGGGTAATGATGATGATCGGCGGCCGGGTCGACGGGGCCTTGGAGATCAGCAAATCGCTCAGCGCATTCAGCAATTTGTTGGTTACATTAGCCAGCAGACCTGCTGGAATATCCGATTTATGATTGTAAAACATCAACTGCAACTGAATCTTTTGGGGAGCAAAATTACTGTTGTCATTGAGTTTATAGTAGATCGTGGTATTTACTGTTGTTCCGTTGATCGGCAGCAATCCAAAAAGACTCTTCTTCATGGATTTCTGTAAATCAATGAATCCGGTTTTCTGA
>DATCAO010000601.1:0-5662 GCA_036512575.1 Puia sp. | reverse complement strand
TTAATTGATTTCCTGAAGCAATCAGCTCCCTCAGCGCGGGTTTGCCTGAATGATCGCCATAATACAAGAGCAGGTCTTCAATGGAAATACCCAGCCCGTACAAACGCTGGTCGGTGTAAGAACTCTCCGACAGATTGCATTCAATATTTTCATACCCATATGCTTCCGGGGCTTCTATTTCAATCGGCATTCTCCTATAAAACATCGGGGCTGTTTATTCAAAAATACACCAAAGGCGCGTTGCATTATTCTTTAATTTCATAGGATGCATTCCGGTTTATTTGAGGCCTTTTTAGCGAAAAACGGGGTAGTGATTTTAGACGGCGCCATGGCCACCGAACTGGAGAAACGTGGCGCCAATCTGAAACATGATTTGTGGTCGGCTAAACTGCTTATCGAAAATCCCGACCTGATCAAACAGGTGCACCTGGACTATCTGAAAGCCGGAGCCGACATCATTACTACGGCGAGTTACCAGGCGAGCTTTGCGGGATTCAACAGGAAGGGTTATAACCCCGAAAAATCCAGGGAACTGTTGTTGCTGGCCAGCGAACTGGCCATCCGGGCAAGAGAAGAAGCGATGCGGATGAAATGGGTGAAAGGACCCAGGCCTTTGATTGCTGCATCGGTTGGCCCTTATGGCGCCTCCCTGGCAGATGGTTCGGAATACAGGGGCAACTATGGATTGACTGTGGAAGAGCTGATGACTTTTCACCGGGAGCGTATGCGAATCCTGTTGCAAAGTGATGTGGATCTGCTGGCCTGTGAAACCATACCTTGTCCGGAAGAAGCCATGGCATTGATCGGCCTGCTGAAGGAATTTCCGGGAGCCAAGGCCTGGCTGAGTTTCAGCTGTAAAAATGAAACCTCAGTTTGTAACGGTTCTGATTTTGCCCGGTGTGCAGCGATGGCGAACGATTCAGAACAGGTTGTTGCGGTTGGTGTCAATTGTACCGCGCCGCAATTCGTCAGTCCCCTGATTCAAAAAGCAGTTCCGGTTTGCCATAAGCCGATCATCGTGTACCCTAACAAAGGTGAATACTGGGATGCGGTGAGCAAATGCTGGATTCCGGGAAATGAACAACAAGATTTTGCGGAATATGCCCGGAACTGGTTTGAAAGCGGAGCTAAAATAATTGGCGGCTGCTGCCGGACTTCACCGGAAGATATCATGAACTTAAAAAAAATGTTTCCCGGAAAGCCCGAAGAATAAAATATATTTAGTAACACCATTTCTCATTTAGACTCCCGCGACCATGCAAAAGACAACCTGTAACCGCATCACCAAGAAATCAGCGAACGCACTCAGCGTAATTCTGCTGTTTATTTCATCAGTTGGTTTCTCACAACAAAAGCCGGCTGCCGCAACTGATTACTTTGTAGTGGAAAATTATTACAAGGTAAAATGGGGTTATGCTGATGAATTTATTGACTTATGGAAAACGAACCATTATCCCCTCTTGAAAAAAGCAATAGAAAAAGGAGATATCATTAGTGTCAATACCTATAAACCCCGCTATCACAGCGGCGAAGACACCCGATGGGATTTCAGGGTTATACTGGTATTTAAAACGGCGGCAGCCGCATTTGATGCGAACCTCACTGAACCGTATAAAAAAGAACTGTTTCCCGACCAGGAAAAATATAAAAAAGCCGAACAATACCGGTTTTCACTTCTATTGGCGCACTGGGATATTGAGACAGAAAGCATCCCATTGCAATAAGTGAGATCCAAATGTGGTCCGATATTTACCTCATTTACATGGCGGGCATCGGTGCTATTTCCCTGACTTCAATATTACCTTCATTGGCAATATGCGGACAGGATTTCGCCAGTTCTGCGGCTTTCTGCAGGTTTTCTGCTTTTACAATCAGGTAACCACCTACAATACCTTCCTTTCCTGCATTTACAGGCTCGGACGAAGTTCCCTTAGCTGAAACCACCATACCTCCTGATACCACGGGTAAACCACCAACAAGCTGGCCATTCTTTCCGAGTTCACCCATATAAATCCCCCAGGCCTGCATTTCGGCGTTATTTTCAGCCTCTGTTTTTGTATTGGCCGGCCTCCCTGCCCTGAGCAATAATAAATACTCTTTCATTTTTTTTGTTTTTAGTGAATGTATATGGTCATAACGAATGAAGGTGAAACAAAGGGACCATTTGTACCAGGATATTTAAATCAGTTCGTCGGGTTCAGCAATTCCATTTTGCGCTTGATATTTTCAAATGTTTCCAATGGCCCTTTACTGGAGAACAGGTTGAGCACCCAGGCCGGCAGGGATCCGCCCGGATTCAGTTCGAGGATGTAATCTACATGTATGGATTGCTTTGATGACTGGGTTACATTCCAGCTTCCTTTTGAATAGGGCACTTTTAAAAGATCTTTTGGAACCGGACCATCATAAGAAACGTTGGTTGAAACAACACGCACTGATCGTCCGTCAGGATCTTTCTTCAATTCGAACTGGGCATAGAAATAGCGATCCGTTGCCGGCCAGGGAACTTCGATCTCAGAATAATAAATCAGTTTATCCGGCCCCAGTTGTTTGATCAGCTCTGATTTTCTGGTTGCATAGGCCCACTCTGTGTATTTATTTACATCCAGGAGTATGGCAGCAAGCTGATCAATATTGCCGGGCAGGTCTACTTCAACCCGAACATCATTAAATGAAGAGGTAGGCGATGGCCGGTTACTGATTTTAATGCCATCCTTTTCCTTTTGCAGGGTCCAGTTGTTCTGAGCTGCCGTCGATCCATGAAAATACATCGCAAAAAACAACCCATATATCAGCTTCATGTTTTCAAATTTAACAATTGTTCTCCTGACTCCCTCCGTTGTTAACCTAAAATAATTTTAAATCATCAGTCCATGTGATATAAATCACACACAGGCCCGTAAATCAGGTATAATTTACAAGCCGTTTTAGCAGCAGCCTTACATTTTACCAGTGCTGGTTGATAAATAAAATTTAGAAAATTCACCATGAAGTACATTATAGTAGGAGCCGTGGCGGGAGGCGCAAGTACGGCAGCCCGTTTGAGAAGACTGGATGAACATGCTGAAATCACCATATTTGAAAAAGGGGAACATATTTCTTATGCCAACTGCGGACTCCCTTATTATATCGGCGACGTGATCAAAGACCGAAATAAGCTGTTTGTTCAGACAGCATCTTCTTTCAACAATCGCTTTCATATTGATGTGAGGACTATGACTGAAGTGCTGGCCATCCATCCGGCAGATAAAACCATTACTGCTACCAAAAATTCCGGTCAGGTATACAAAGAGCGTTATGATAAACTGATCCTATCGCCCGGCGCAGAACCCCTGCGTCCTCCGCTGCCCGGAATAAACAGTGAAGGGATTTTTACACTAAGAAACGTAAAGGACACTGATCTTATCAAGAATTATATTCAGCAAAAAAAGGCAAGAACCGCCATGGTTATCGGAGGTGGTTTCATCGGTTTGGAAATGGCCGAAAATTTTAAGGATCTGGGTCTGGACGTTACAGTAGTCGAAATGGGAAATCAAATCCTTGCCCCGTTGGACTACCCAGTTGCAGCAATGATACAGCAGCACATCCGGTCCAAGGGCATCATACTTCAGTTGAAAAAAACAGCAAGCAGCTTTGTAAAAGTTGACGATGGTATATTGACCACTTTTAACAACGGAGAAATCATAAAAACAGATATTGTTCTCCTATCCATTGGTGTTCGCCCGGATACGCAACTGGCTGTTCATGCCGGGTTAAAAACAGGTGTGTCCGGTGGAATTTGGGTAAATGAGTATTTGCAGACTTCTGAACCTGACATTTATGCGGTAGGTGATGCTATTGAATTTGAGAATCCTGTTACCGGTCAATCGATGAGTAGTTACCTTGCCGGACCGGCCAACAAACAGGGACGCATTTGTGCCAATAATGTTGTACTTGGAAATATGCAAAGTTACCACGGATCCCTTAATACTGCAATAGTAAAAGTATTTGATATGACTGTTGCCACCGCCGGTGCGGCATCCAAATTCCTAAAGGCAGCAAATATAAAACACCTGGTTTCCACCAACCGTAGTGGTTCTCATGCAGCTTACTTTCCCGGCTCAGAACCAATGACCATTCAAATTGCCTTCTCACCCGATTCCGGCCGATTGCTCGGCGCCCAGATTGCGGGTTATAAGGGAGTGGACAAAAGAATTGATATTTTGTCTTCCTTCATACAACAAAAAAAAACCATTTACGATTTGACGGAATTCGAGCATGCTTATGCCCCACCCTATTCTTCAGCAAAGGATCCTATCAACATGGCAGGTTTTGTAGCTGAAAATATTTTGCAGGAAAGGTTGAAAGTATTCTATTGGGAAGAAATCAAAAATATCGGTCCTGCTGATTTGTTACTGGATGTTCGCAGGCAGGATGAATTCGAAACCGGGCATATCAAAAATGCAGTCAATATTCCTGTGGATGAAATCAGAAGCAGACTGTCCGAAATCCCTTTCAACAAAAAAATATACATCTACTGCGAAGCCGGTTTACGGGGATACCTGGCCCAGAGAATACTTACGCAAAACGGCTTTGACTCTGTCATGAATTTATCTGGAGGTTACCTCTTGTGGAAAGCCTGTACAACAGAAGCCGGACTGCTAAACGTTTAAACCCACTTCTTCCAATATCCTGCTTTCAAATTTTTGCCTCCCTGTTCTTGTTGCTCTTAAAACCGAACATGGCATATAAGGGACAGAAACTGATAAAACTGGTCAGCAATAACACAATGGCGACTATCCCTAAAACGATTCCAGGTGTGCCGGAGACTATATTGCTATAATACAGATATCCCAAAACAATAGCCAGAAGGATGCGGATTACCCGGTCTGCAGATCCAAGATTCTTTTTCATATATAAATCGTTTAAAAATGAAAAATACTATAGACATAAAATTACCTCTGGCCTTCTAAAAAGAAGGTGACTATTATCACGGTATCAGCTGATTTGAATCTAAGAACGGAAGGTGTTTGCAGAACTGCGTTTCAGGAATTGCCTGCGGCCCGGTCAATCAAAGATTTAAGCTGCCTGGCCTGTACAACTCCGCTTTGCCGCCATTTGATTTCTCCCCTGCGGAATAAAATCAGCGTGGGCACGCTTTGTATCTGATAGGTGGAGGCGACAGCAGGGTTTTTATCTATATCCACTTTAAGAATTGTCACCAGGTCGCCTGTCAGCTGTTTCAGTTCTTTCAGTATGGGTGCCATCATTTTGCAGGGACCACACCATTCGGCTGAAAAATCCACCAGAACAAGCCGATCGCTATTTAATATGTCTGAAAAGGAATCAGGTTTGTTTTGTGTTCCCATCGGATTTCTTATTAAAGGTGCTCATGAGCAGGCCGCCCATCAGTCCAAAATACAGGGTGCTGTTCAATGGCCTTGAGCTAATCAGGCAGGTACCGTTTGCACAACCTATAAAATGGTAATAAGCATAACCTGCCATACCACCCAGTATGACTCCGCCAATTACCCGCTTATTTTTGAGAATCCACCTCCTCATAAATGATTTCTTTAGCCGACCCAGGTTGTGATCTTATCGTTGGATAACAGCCATGGATGCCACAACAACCCAGGTTTCCGATGGCCATGCCGACTAAGAACAAACCTGCAAAACCAAGTAT
>DATCAO010000600.1:0-4439 GCA_036512575.1 Puia sp. | reverse complement strand
GGGGTTTGTGGGAGTTTCCAGGTAGATCATTTTTGTATTGCTCCGGATGGCTGATTCCCAGGAAGCCGGATCATTGGCAGATACATAGGTATGTTCGATGCCGTATTTCGGAAGGATCTTCGTGATCACGGTGTGCGTGCTTCCAAAGATTGCATTGCACGACAGCAGGTGATCGCCTTTTTTCAGAAAGGTGAGCATGGATGCAAAAACGGCACTCATACCGGAAGATGTAGCGAAACCGGATTCCATGCCTTCAAGAACACACATGCGATCGGTGAATTCCTGAACGGTAGGATTTGAAAAACGGCTGTAGATATTGTCGTCCGTTTCGTCGGCAAAGGCAGCGCGCATTTCTTCCGCAGTATCAAAGCTGAAGCTACTGGTGAGAAACAGGGGAGAAGAGTGTTCCATTTCATTGGTCTGGTTCACCCGGGTGCGGATCATCCTGGATACGGGATGTAATGGCATAATGATCAGTTTAAGCGATGACTTTTAATTCCCAATTGATCTTGCAGCCCGCACCCATCAGGGTGGCAGCAACAGAACAATATTTTTCTATAGACAGTGCGCAGGCTCTTTTTGCTTTTTCAGGATCCAGCGGACCCGTCATTTCAAAAGTGATTTTAATATGCTTCCATAGCGTTGGCTCTTTGCCCATCTCCCTTTCCCCGTCCACAAGGATGCGTAATCCCACCAGGGATTGTTTTTGTTTTTTAAGTATGGAAACGACATCGATACCGCTGCATCCGCCCAGGCCCATGAGCAGCATCTGCATGGGCCGGATACCGAAGTTATGCCCCCCGCTCTCCGGGCTGGAGTCCATTTTTACAGTGTGACCGAACGCATCCCGCCCCTCAAACCCATAATCGTTGCTGACCCGTAGGATCTCTACATGGACCATAAAAAGATTTTTGCAAAGGTAATTCATGCATGTCCTTATTTTGCATCCATAATTTTGAAACAGCAGCATGGAGGAATTTCATCGTTACCAGTCTTTTCCACTTGAAAACGGTCCCGTTTTGCCCGATATCCGCATTGGATATCATACATATGGCAACCTGAATGCGGCCGGAGACAACGTGGTCTGGATTTGCCACGCACTTACCGCCAACTCAGACGTCATCCGCTGGTGGCCGGGCATGGTCGGTGATCACCGTTATGTAAATCCTGAAAAGCATTTTATTGTTTGTGCCAATATCCTGGGTTCCTGTTACGGCAGTTCGGGTCCCCTGAGTGAAAACCCGGAAACCGGAATACCTTATTACAGCAGTTTTCCCATGGTGACCATCAGGGATATGGTAAAAGCGCATATCCTTCTGCGTAAACACCTGGGCATTAATCAAATTCACTTATTGATCGGAGGAAGTATGGGTGGTTATCAAGCACTCGAATGGAGCCTGATGGAACCCGCTGTTATAGGCGACCTGTTGCTGATTGCGACCTCCGCTGCTGAGTCTGCCTGGGGCATCGCCGTCCATACGGCACAAAGGCTGGCTATTGAAGCTGACGCCAGCTGGAATAACAGGGATGAAGAAGCAGGAGTGAAAGGACTCCGGGCGGCGAGAGGCATTGGCATCCTTACGTACCGCAATTATGCGATCATGAAAGAAAAACAGACCGATCCTGACGTGAACAAACTGGACAACTACAGGGCTTCTTCCTATATCTCGTATCAGGGCAATAAACTCTCGCGCCGCTTCAACACATTTAGTTACTGGCTGCTGACCAAGGCAATGGACAGTCATCAGATCGCGCGAAACCGCGGAGGTGACCTGAAAAAAGTACTGTCGTCGATTACCCAGCGCACCCTGATTATCGGCATCACCAGTGATATCCTTTGTCCCCTTGTGGAGCAGGAATTTCTGGCCCGGCATATTCCAAACAGCAAACTGGTAAGCATCGACTCTCTGTATGGCCATGACGGTTTTATGGTGGAGACAGAAAAAATCGGGCAATGCCTGAAGGAGTGGATGTGAGGGCGAATGCTATTGAAGGCTCAGCCTTCCCTGGTAGTATTCTAAAATTTTCGTTCTGAAAATATAATTGTAGCGGGCTGCGCTCAGGTTGGTGTTGGCGCGGTCATAATTATTTTTTGCAATCACATAGTCAACGGAAGTGATCACCCCGGCATTGAAACGAATTTCAGCCGTGCGGAAAGATTCTCCATATGCGTGCACCTGTTCCACGTAACCCTTGTACTGACCATAAGCCGAACGCAGATTCTGCCAGGCCTGTTCCACCAGTTGCTGTAGTTGATTGCGGGAAGCATTGGAAAGAACCTTTGCATTTTGATAATTGAGTTTGGCAGCCTTCACATTATTTCTTGCGGAAAAATAATTCAGGATGGGGATGTTCAACTGAAACGCGAAATATTGGAACTTGTTATTTTTAATCTGATCTCCAACAGGCGTTTTCTGGGTTAACAGGGTGTTCGGGTAATAAGCTTCAGTTGGCGTGCCATTAACGTCTACAAAACTGCCGTTGAACTGATTATATTCTGTACCCGGTATTCCATTGGTAGCTATGCTGGTATAATTAGAAATGAGGCTTCCGTTTACAGAAAGACTGGGATAGAGTCTGCCCCTGGCTGCAGCAATCCCCTTTTGGAAAGACTGAACTCGTAAGTCTGTTGCCTTGATTGTGGGAATGATCTGCAAAGCCACCTGATATATGCTGTCGGAACTGTTGTTCAGGTCGCTGATATCAACATTCATGCTGACCATTTCGTAAGTCGCATCTTTCTGGTAGGGCACGTTGAGAACGGCAAACAAATTTATTTTTGAGGATTCCAGCGCATTGACTGCGTTCACCACATTCACCAGGTCGCTGGCATACTGACCCTTGAGATCGTATAAAGTAGCGGGCGGAATCGATCCCTCCGCATTTTGAATTTCAAGTCTTACCACCTGGCTGGAATCTACCGAAGCCTGTCTCCGGGTAATGTCCAGGGCTTCCTGATTGCTCAATACCGTCAGGTAGTTCAGGATAACGGTTAGCGTTATATTGTCTTTCTGTTGCTGCAGATCCATTTTACTGGCATTGTAGGCGAGTGCATTTTGTTTGATGGCATTTTGCAGGGAGAGGCCGTTAAACAAAAGCAGGTTGGCATTCAGGGAATAATTGCCAGCTCCATTCTGAACATCCACATAAGAGTTGTTGACGGTGCTGACGCTTCTTCCATAGTTAAACTGCTGCTGAATGGTTCCATTTATCTGGGGAAGCAGGTTGTCTTTCGACTGTTTAAAGGCGAGTCCGCTTTGCTCCATCTGGATCTGGCTTTGCTGAACCTGGAGGTTATTGGTAATGGCCAGGTCAACACATTGTTTGATGGTCAGGTATTTGGTACTGTCCTGCCCAAAGCCCTGTTCAGAAAAAATCAGGAATACAATAAAAATCCAGCTGCTGTACCGCTTCATCATGACTGCTTTAATTGTTTACCGATTTTTCGATCCGTCCGTCGAGCAGGTGAATGATTCTTTTTCCGTAACTGGCATTTTTTTCTGAATGGGTGACCTGGATAATGGTTACACCATCCTGTTTATTGAGCACCGTAAAAAGTTCCATGATTTCTTCACCCTGCTTGGAATTCAGATTTCCTGTGGGTTCATCTGCCAGGATGAGTTTGGGTTTGGCCACGAGTGCCCGGGCAATTCCAACAAGTTGCTGCTGACCGCCGGAGAGCTGTGTAGGAAACAGGTCTTTTTTTCCCACCATCTGAAAACGATCCAGGATATCGGCAACGATGGCTTTACGTTCGGACGATTTAACGTCCTGGTATATCAATGGCGTTTCAATATTTTCATAAACTGTGAGTTCGTCTATCAGGTGGTAGGCCTGGAATACGAATCCAATATGTGTTTTATACAGATTGGAGCGCTGTTTTTCCTTGAGTTTGAAAACTTCGGTATCCAGGAACTGATAATCTCCTTCAGATGCAGTATCCAGCATGCCAATAATATTCAACAGGCTTGACTTTCCGGAACCTGATGGGCCCATGACCGACAGGAATTCACCGTCAGAAATCTGGAGATTGATGTCTTTGAGAATGAAATTCCGGATATTTCCCTGGTTCACCCATTTCGAGATATGTGCTAGTTTAATCATTTTTTTATTCTGTTCTATTTTCTCAATTTCTTTTCAATGTGCGTGTTTTTCTTTTTCCGGGCTATTCGGTTCGCAGACTGTCTGCCGGATTGGACACAGCGGCCCGAATTGCCTGGAAACTAACGGTAATCACTGCAATAAATGCTGCTGCGAACGCCGCAATAGCAAATACCCACCAGGCGATTGGAATCCGGTAAGCAAAATCCTGTAACCATTTGTGCATCACAAACCAGGCGATGGGAGAAGCGACAACGATAGCAATGGAAACCAGCTTTAAAAAATCTTTGGTAAGCAGGTTGACAATATTCGGTACTGTGGCGCCCAGCACTTTGCGG
>DATCAO010000599.1:0-2406 GCA_036512575.1 Puia sp. | reverse complement strand
GGTTGCTTCAACATCTCCTTACTATAAAAACCCCCATGGGACGCAAAGTGAAACCACAGTTTATACATGGTGGCGGAGTGTTTCATTACCTTACAAAGGAAATGGACAAATCAAGTATACCAAGGGTGGAAAGAATCACCGGCGTGCGGGAAGGAAAATTAATGCTTGCGTCGGGGCAGACAACAGATTCATCTGTTATCATCTGGTGTACGGGCCATCGACCGGATTTTTCCTGGATAAAGGAAAAGGTTACTGATGAAAAAGGATGGCCCCTCACCAACCGGGGCGTTTCTTCCATAGAAGGTCTGTATTTCATCGGAATGCCATTTCAATTTGGACTCACTTCTTCACTGGTAGCAGGCGTTGACCGGGATGCGGCATTTATAACAAAAAATATTGAAGGCCGCCGCCAGATATCCTGACCTGTATTTATGGAACAATTTTTCAATAAAACAAGGTAAGATATGACATTTTTTTTTACTCTCTATAATCACGAATATTTTATGAAAGCTATTTCATTAAAAATGAATTTTATAAAGAAGACTTTTATTCTTTTCAATTGTCTTATCGGGTTCGCTGGTATAAAATACACCGATGCTCAGTCCATTGTTGGCAAATGGAAACAGGTTTCAGGAAAAATGTATTGCACACCAAACGCAGTCCAAAATTCGCATGGCCATTTACAGCCGGTAATGGATATGCCCAAGGTTGAAGCAGTTGACGAATTTAAGGCCGACAATACTCTTATTGAAACAATTACTTCCGGATCTACCAAAACCAGCAATACGGGTACCTGGTCAATTTCCGGCAAAACCGTTACTATATCAATTGCCGGTCATCCTCCGATGAGCGGAATTATTTCTGATACAAATAATACTTTAATTTATACCATAGAAATGCCTAAATCCGAGCATATGCAGATTATCAAAAGAGAATGGACGTACTCAAAAATATAGGCGATGAACGGATTAACAGGTACACTTTTATAATTGCGGGGATGATAAAATGTTGTTTAAACCGTTTTGTCGTGCAGTAAATAAAGGAGAGTTTACCGTATCATCATTTTATGGTAGGCGAGTAGCGATTTACGGTAAATTGTTCTTCCCTCCGACTCGCACGTACAAAACCACCTGTTGTGAGTTCGGCGTTTACTACATGTGGTCCTTAGGTTTGGTGAGAAGAGAGGGAACACCTGACAACTCTCATACATGGTTTACCTTAGGAGCCCTGGATTTTCACCGCATCATATGGTATCATTGCGTAACATTAAGTATCATACCGTATCATTGTGCCCCATAATCTGGCCACCAATTAACAGAAAATCGGAAGAATAAGATTTGGTAACGGATTAGTAGCGAAGAAATGGCTACTAAAGGCGAAGAAAAGCAGATAAAGGGCAAATGAAATGCTATGAGAATCAAGGTTACCCGCAGGGAACGTGCATCTATCGTGAGCTAGTATAAAAAATGACGCACAACGGCCAGGGCTTTGCGAAGGTTGGGAAATAGAATTACTGTCGCTCGCTTGGCCGTAACTTTTATTTTACTTACGGCCAGATTACTGAAATTGATGAGAATTACAAATGCTGATGGGCTTTATTCCTCAGCCCAACTTGCGCAAAGCCGATTATTGGTGGCAGTGGTTTTGTTTTTAAGGCCAATCCACGAATTGAGTAGTAATTGAATATTTGTTGCCCGTCAAGGTAAATGCCATTCCCATACTTCTCCATCCTCCGGATCCTGAACAGGTCCTAACAATATAAAATTATTTTTTTGAAGTATTTTTGTCGAGAAGTTTTCTTTTGAAAATGTCCTTGCTGTTAGTCTTATGGATGGGTCCGTTTTTAAAGATAATTCAACCAATTGCCTGCAAATTGCCGTTCCGATTCCTTGGTTTCTATATTCCTCAAATGTACCATAAGCAATTTCTATGGTCCCATTGATTGGCGGTCCTTTAAACCCTGCACTCCCAACTAAATTGCCGTTTTCCTCTGCATAATAGCCAATCCACGGCGGCACAAATCCAACCTTTTTATAAAAGTCAATTGTCATTTGAATAGTCTCCAGATGCAAAGCATTACTCGCAAATCTTTTATTGTCTTCAATTCTTTCTTTTATCGCTATCAGCTGCATTTGCTTTGTCAGGTATTCGTTCTACGTTTTACTATTGGCACCAACACTCAAATTTATGCTATAAGGCACTTAATCTGTAAAGATATTTACCTTGACACACTGTTGTTTAGCGTTATCCATTTTGTATTGTCGTTGGGACGTCCGGTTTTGTTAGAAATCAAAACGGAAGCTTAAAATGGTGGTAGTTCATTGACTTCATGCTTTATCTATTTCTATCATATACTTAAACCCACTATAAATATATCAAGTTTCCACAACGCGTAATATTGCTGCA
>DATCAO010000598.1:0-11522 GCA_036512575.1 Puia sp. | reverse complement strand
CAAGCGCCGCGGGTGGTACCGTCGAATACCTTCAGGATGTCTGGACCAAAAACTGGACTGAAGTCACTTACGACCTGTCCCCATATCGGGGCCAGCAGGTTACTCTCACTTTCGAAGCAGACAATTGCGTTCCAGGCGGTCATTTTTCTTATGCCTATCTGGCAATTCGCAACAGCTGTGCAGGATTGGAAATTAGCGGGGATTCAGTAGTCTGTAACAATTCTATCATTACTTATTCCGTGCCTACGCTCGCAGGGGCTAGTTACGATTGGATCGTTCCCAATTCCTGGCAGGTTATTTCTGGCGTAAACGACAATATCCTTCAGGTCAAATCATCATCTGCAGGAGGCGTAATCAGTGTTCGCGAAAAAAATAGTTGTGCAGACCTGACCGATACCATTCAAATCAACACCCTTCCTTCTCCGGTAGGTGGTTCGGTCAATGGCTCAAATACCGTATGTGAAGGAGATAACAGTACGGTGCTGAACCTGACAAACTATTCGGGCAATATTCAAAACTGGCAATATTCATCCGACGGTAATACCTGGACGAATATTTCCAATACGACAGCCGTATTCAATGCAGACAATTTGCAGCAATCCACTTTATTCAGGGTGGTCGTTGCCAAGGGAAACGTCTGTCCTGCAGATACCAGCATACCGGCCGCGGTAACTGTCGACAAAAAATCCATAGGAGGTCAGTTGAGTCCGCTCAATGCCACTCTTTGTGCGGGCCAGTCAGCAGGAGAAATCCTTACCCTCACCAATAATAACGGATCCGTTTTAGAGTGGCAGTATTCCACAGACGGCACCAACTGGACAGATTTCGCACCTGGAAATAACAGTCCGTTTAACACGATAAAAGACATCACGGCATCCACTCAGTATCGGACGATCGTTAAGAACGGTATATGCCCCGCAGATACAAGTGCAGTGGCAGGAATTCAGTTCGATCCCGTTGCTTTTCCCCAAGCATCCGCTGGTCCGCCCGATACTACCATTTGTTATGGAACGCCGGCGACGCTGAACGCAAGCATTGAAATCGGGACAAGTTATGCCTGGACACCCGGCTCGTCCGATTACACGGGTATCGGTAGTATTCCATTTAATAATGTGCATTCATTTATTCCTGATCAATCCGGATATTTTGTTTTGCACGTGGTGAATGACGGATGCCCGAATCCCTTCCTGGATACTTTGCATGTTGAAGTACTGGCACCCGTAATTGTTAACGCGGGACGGGATACCTCTGTAATAGCAGGACAACCTCTTCATTTCAACGCGACTTCCAGCGATCCCGGACCGGATAATTTTTCCTGGGTGCCAGCGACTGAACTTAGTGACCCGCTGATTCCCGATCCGGTAGCTACCTATACGCTAAATGACAATGTGATCAGTTACCTGGTAAAAGCAGTCACACCATTTGGTTGTGAAGGAACTGCAACAGTCAAAGTCAAAGTATTCAAAACCAAACCCGATATTTTTGTGCCGAATGCATTCACGCCGGGTCTGTCGATGAATGCAGTCTTCCGTCCGATACCTGTTGGTATTTCTTCCCTGGAATATTTCAGGATTTACAACAGGCTGGGGGAACTGGTGTATAATACTTCTTCCATCGGTAGTGGTTGGGATGGAAACCTGAATGGTTCGGCTCAAAATGCCGGAGGATATGTATGGATGGTGAAAGGAACCGACTACTTAGGCCAGGTGATCACCAAGAAAGGTGTGATGGTGCTGATCAGGTGATCCGCCTTCGCTTATTTACCTTTTTTCGGATAACGATAGATCAACTTTCTGAAATACCTGCCGAACCGGATATTTATTTTCTGAAATACATTTCGCCCTTCCTGCAAGGATTGTTCGGTAAATGCCTTCTCTTTTTTTATGATCAGAAATTGATAATCCTGTTTAACCCAGACGCTATAGGTTTCGAAATATTCCATTTGGAGACCCGCTTGGGCCAGGGTATTCGTCAGCCGGTCAATAAAGACAGGCTGGTCGATTTCCTGCAATGACTGAGGATTAAACTGCTGGTCAAATAAAATGTAATTAGGATTTGGCAGGTTGATGAACAGCGTTGCATCAGGATTCATCCAGCCACTTATTTTTTTAAATAACCTTAAATGATCTTCTTCCGGGATATGTTCAATGACATCAAACAGGAGCAGAAAATCAAATGCTGAAAACCCGGGTTCAAATTCAAGTATGTTCGCAGCAAAAAAGGATATATTCGGCGACTTCAGGATAGATTTTGCAAATTCAATTGATTTTTTACTGATATCTACCGCTTCAATTCTTCCCCGCTTAATTTTGCGGGAAAGTAAATAAGTTAATGTACCGATGCCACATCCGATCTCTAAAATATGGGTGTCGTTGGATAAGCCTAATTTACATAGCCTTTTGTAGAGCTGGTAAATACGGTCATTAATACCGGATTTAATTTGGTAGGTGATGAAGTCGTCGTAGAATTCAGCAGAAGACATGGAAGATATTTTAATTTAGGCTGAAATTCATCCTGACCTTTTCGTCTTTGTCCTGAACCATTCAGCCCGGCAGATTTTCAAAGATAGATTTAAAAGCAAAGTGCATCTTTGCCAATATTGATCAAATGGAAGGTAGTTTTTTTGTTTACCTGCAGCGCCTGGAAATGCTGGTTTTTTTTTCAGGTTATCCACTGGTCTATTACGGGGTACGCTGGATTGCCGGGAATAAACCCGGAGATGGATCTTTCGGGAGCTCGCTCATTTCTTTTTTGCCAAGAGCCTATGCTTTGTTGGGAACCCTGTACCTGGGCCTTCTTTTAAAAAATGCATATCCTGATTTTTCAGCCAGCTACATAAAACAGAAATTGCAGGAGCCTTACCTGGTATTTTGGGGTCTTTTATCCCTGTTATTCTGGATACCTGCCTTCACCCGGAAGCCGGTTTATAGTTTGTTGCACAGTCTTGTCTTTTTCTTCTTTTTGGCGAAAGATATCAGCTATGCTTTTTTTGGACTTACCACCGATAATCATGCAGTTCACAATGATATGAACATATACACGGTCAGTATCCTGATCAACTTGATTTCTTTGCTTTTCATCACCACGATTTTTTTTCTCTTCAGCCATTTCAGAAAGTTCTTCAAACCCTGATTCAGGGCGTTTTCGTTCGTTTACATGCTTTGAAACGACGGTCTGTATTTCCAGTCTGCCTGTTAAAATATTAAACCTGATTGTGGCCAAGTCATATGCCGTTATGATAGACGTCACATCACTTAGTGATTGTAGTCAGGCAATGCCGGGCATATGAAAGATAGTTTTGGGTATTGAACGAGAAAATTATTCAATTATAAATTAGCTTTTATGAAACTGCTTAGCAATAAACTACTTACGATATTCCTGGTTGTCATCAGTTTTTATGGATATTTCGTCAGTTGTACGCATGAAAATGCGGTGTTGCCTCCACCTGCAACTGATAATGTCGTAATCACCCGCGGAAATGGGGTATTCCTCCCGGGAACCATGACTGCCGGTGATACCACGCAGTGGAAATTTGACCAGGTGCATTCCAGCGTATTGTGGTCAGGAAGTTATCTCGAAGAAGCAGGCTTGCTCACCGGTCGCTTTAATTCATTTGGCATGGGAGCTATTAATACATCCACAAAACAGAACTATGCCACACCGAAAGGTCAGCCCATTAGAGACACTTCCTGGGCTTTCTACGAAAATGATCCTTCAAAAACTTTTTTTAACGGGTATGTTCAGGTTAACAGTTCAAATACAGGGCAGCCCGGAAGAGATGCCGGATGTTATTTGGGATATGTTGCAGCGCCAAAAATATTAACCGGTTTTCAAAACCTGACTGACTCCAATGTAGCGTATATCAGGACGACTGAGGTAAGTTTTGACCCCGTCAGCGCCGGTTATATTGTTACCATGGTCATGACCTGGCAGGGTGGACTTACCGCTGCCCATGATACCACGCTGAATGGAACACTTTCCTATATCAAACGGGGTACAGTTGGCGCTGGTACGTCAAGTGCATATGATGTATTTGGCTTACAACTGAAATTCTCCTTTAACTGCAGATCCTTCGGAGTAACTACAGACGAAATATCTGATAATGTTGCAGTGGAATGTAACATGAATTTCAATAATAAATAATTACCCAAAATATTATTATAATGAAACGTTCATTAATTTATGCCGGGGTCCTGTTCTTCCTGGGATTTGGATTAAGTGGTTGCTACAAAGATGTGATCCTTCCCAAGGCAGATCAAACCGCGCCCCCGCAATTTGTGAGTTACAGCAGCGACCTGCAACCATTATATACTTCGAATTGCGCTTTATCCGGATGCCACGTCGCAGGATCAGAGTCCCCATACCTGACACCCGATCTGTCATACCAGCAACTTATGGGCGGTTACGTTAACACGATCGTTCCGACAGACAGCAAACTCTATATAGCCATAAACGGAATCATGCAGGTGCATATTCCGCTGGCTTCGGACAGGCAAAAAATTTACGACTGGATCAGAAACGGCGCACCGAATAATTAAGGGACTCTAAAAATTAATCAAATGAAAATCGTTATCAATAAAATAAAAGGCCGGCTGATTTCCATTGTTTGCATTCTTGTTGCACTATTTGTTTTGAACAGTTGCGCATTTGCCCAGAAAGACAGCACTGCAGTTACGGAGAAGACAGAGCCCGCTAAACCAAGACCTGTAAAAAACACATTTGGAAGCAGCCTGATCATAGACGATCAAACGGTAATGGTTCCTGCGAAAGGAACACTTGAATTTGATATCCAGCACCGGTTTGGATCCGTTCAGAATGGCTCTAAAGACCTGTGGGGCGTTTACGGCATCTCTAATATTCGCATGGGTTTTCAGTATGCCCCCATTAACAATCTGTATGTGGGTTTCGGACTGACTAAACTAAATATGCTTTTCGACGGGAGCGCTAAATATGCCATTTTGAAACAGACTAAAGGAGAATCCCCTGTCAGTGTTACTTATTACGGCAATGCTGCTGTTAAAACAATTGCCAACCCGGACAATATTGTTTTTACTTATAATTCGCAACGCTGGTCCTTTTTTAATGAGCTGATTGTTGGCAGGAAAGTAAATGATAAACTGTCTGTGCAGGTGGCATTCAGCATGTCGCACCAGAATTCGGTACCTGGTTATTATATCAAATCAGATACATCGACGGTAGTCTTTAAGGAACAGAAATTCAATATGTATGCTGTTTCATTCTCTGCAAGATATAAGCTGACTCCGGGAACCGCATTTATCTTCGATTATGATCAGCCGCTGACCACCTTTGCCACAAATAACCCGCATCCTAATTTTGCTTTTGGTTTTGAATTGGGTACCAGTGGTCACTCATTCCAGATATTTGCCGGTAACTATTCTATGCTGAACCCGCAGCAGAATAGTCTTTATAATAACAACAACCCTTTTACATATACTACGAATACTGGCGTGAAAGTACCTGGTGGTCAGTTCCAGATTGGGTTTAATATTACCCGGCTCTGGAGTTTTTAGGTTGGCAGCATGATTTTTATTTGGGAACGGCTAAATAGTATTCTTTTGAGCCCTGGATTCAATATGTGTTCAGGGTTCTTTGTTTATAGGTAATTTCACTTGTTCACATAAAATGGCCTGCGCCCACTCCATGAAATTATCCCCGGTAAAGCCTGCTCAACTCTGGATATACGGATTCATTCCGCTTATATTGTACACCTATGCCTGCAGGGAACAGACAAAAAATATCCCTTCGGAAACAAAACAAAATTTTGGAAAATCAAAGCTGATTAAAAAGCCGGCTTCCAGTTTTAACGATACCCTGATCATTGACCGTAAATCGGCGGTATTTTACAGTCCGGATTCTTTGCAATTGGAAAAAATACAACTGATGAATGAAAAAATTGTGATGGCCAATATCAAACACAATTGTTACTACCAGATGCAAAATGCCCGGGTATCATTAAAAAATGGTTGGCCAGGGGTGAAGATCGTAGAGGTATCCAGGGCACGATATCTTTTATTTGTTAAATCGTCCGGGGCTGATACCGTCATAGACCTGAATGAAAAAAACGATATATGCGGTTTATTTCTCTTTGACCGGAAACAGGATCCTGTCCTGGTGGATATGCCGAATGTGGATACGTTCCTGAATGAATATTTCAAAAATTAAAGGGAGCATGTGTTCACTTTATGAAAGGGATAATCTGAGTTGAAGAAAATTCCCAATCTGAAAAGCAGTGTGTTGCAAATTCAATGCGGTGTGTTCCATTGCTATTATCAGATCTTCCGGCTGATGACCAATCGCAAGTATTAAATCGAAATAATGACTGAGTTGCAGTTGGTCGTCCAAAGACACGGCACCTGCCAGCCCGATTACGCCGATACCTTTTCTCTTTGCTCTCCTGGCCACACCGAAAGGCCCTTTGCCTTCCAGGGTTTGCAGGTCGATGCTGCCCTCGCCGGTGATCACCAGGTTAGCTGTTCCCAGTGCTGCATCAAATTCAGTAATGTCCAGGAAATATTCGATGCCTGGTTTGATCCTGGCATGTAAGAAGACATTTAATCCTGCGGCTGTGCCGCCTGCCGCACCACCGTGACGAATCGTGTTCATATTATGTCCGGTTTTTAACAAGGCCACATCCCTTAGTTTACTCAGTGCTTTCTCCAACAACAGGACGTCTTGGGCTGAAGCTCCCTTTTGAGGACCAAATACAGCAGCTGCCCCCGTCTCCCCCAGCAGGAAATTGTCGACATCGCAAAGAACGATGAGTTCTGTTTCCAACATACGTTTATCCAGTCCGGAAACATCGATTGAATCCAGGTGAATCAGGTTTTCAGGAAAAACACCCAGGTCTTTTTGTGCCTGGTCCAGGAATCGAACCCCAAGTGCCTGCAAAATACCGCAACCGCCGTCAACGGTGGCGCTGCCTCCGATACCCAGGATGATCTTACGTGCTCCATGATCCAGCGCTGTGCAGATCAGCTCGCCGGTTCCCAACGATGTTGCGTGTAATGGATTATATTCTTCCGTCTTTAATAATTTCAAACCGGAACTGTCTGCCATTTCAATGATGGCTGTTTTACTCTCCTCGGAAAAACCGATGAAAGTATTGATTCGCCTGCCCAATGGATCTGTCGTTTCCGTTTCGATTTTCCTGGCATTCAGGTGATGAATAATTAATTCGGCTGTGCCGTCCCCTCCGTCTCCGATGGGAAAACATTGCAAACTGCACGGGAGACCGCTTTGCAAAAAACCCTGCCGGATGGCTTCTGCAGCATCAGTTGCTGAGAGGCTGTTCTTAAAAGCATTGGGTGCAATGAGTATATGCATGGTGTATTTCGACAATAAAGTTAAGGCGGGGGGCATTTGAATTGTTCTAAATTTGCCGGATATAAAGACAGACTATGATTGCATTTTTAGGGATGGGCCTTTTGGGTGCCAATTTTACGCGCGCATTGTTAAAGAGAGGTGAGAAAGTTCAGATTTGGAACCGTACTGCAGAAAAGGCGAAAGAATTAGAAGCTTATGGGGCAAAAGCTTTCGGGCAGGTGGCTGAAGCTGTCAGGGGCGCTAACCGAATACATGTTACGCTTTCAGACGACCAGGCCGTAGATGAAGTGTTGCAAAAAGCATCCGCCGGATTTGAAGCCGGAGCAGTGATCATCGATCACACCACTACTTCGGCTGCCGGAGCTGCCGAGCGAAGCAGGTATTGGAAAAAGAAAGGGTACAGTTATATTCACGCACCTGTTTTTATGGGACCACCCAACGCGCTGGAAGGAACCGGCGTGATGCTGATTTCAGGCGACCAGCACTTGATAAATACACTGGAACCTGAGTTGTCGAAGATGACGGGTAAACTGGTGAATCTCGGTGAACAAACGGAAAAAGCAGCGTCGATCAAATTGCTGGGTAATCTTTTTCATATTTCTTTGACAGCAGGTATATCGGACCTCATTACCCTGGCGGGTTCGCTGAATGTGCCTGTATCAGATCTCGGAACATTGTTGGAATTGCTTAATCCCGGCGTGGTTGCGCAGGGTCGTCTGAAGAAGATCACCAGTAATACTTTTGATCAGCCTTCATGGGAATTGAGCATGGCCCGAAAAGATGCGCGTCTTATGATGGAACAGGCTGCTTCGACCCACCATTCCTTAATGGTTGTACCTGCTGTGGCAAAAAAAATGGATGCCTGGCTGAATAAAGGCAGAGGTAAGAACGACTGGACCATTATTTCCCAGGATCCGGATCTTTAATATTTATGTGTTGTCCGAAACGGGAATCGCTGCGGCTGACTGGAATATGATTTTCCCTTGTACCATCGTGGTGTGAACTGAAATATTTTCATCGAAGATCACGATGTCCGCATCTTTGCCCAAAGTCAGTGATCCTTTCCGGTCAGCAATGTTCATAATCTCAGCAGGTGTTTTAGTAATCATCCGGATGGCATCGTGTAATGTAACGCCACCCATTTGGATCATGGTCCTGACCAGCCGGTCGGCAGTCGCCACACTGCCCGCAAAAGAACTCCTGTCGGGTAATTTCGATACACCATCCTCGACAATCACCCTCAGTCCTGTATGCAGATTTCCAATTACACTTTCTCCTTCCGGCATCCCGGCTGACCGCATCGCGTCCGTGATGAGTGCAATCCTGCCGGGGCCTTTTATTTTAAAGATCAATTTCAGCAGGGGAGGGGGAAGATGCACGCCGTCTGCAATCACTTCAGTGTCCATTTCGTCGATGAGGAAAACGCTTTCTATAACACCGGCATAGCGAAAAGCATTTCTGCGCGTCACGCCCGACATTCCAGAATACATATGTGTAGCCAGGGTATAGCCGTTTTGAAAAGCATCCAGAACTTCTTCATATATCGCATCCGTATGTGCGAGGGATACCAGGATCCCCCTGGACTTTAGATACTTTGCAAAAGTAATGGCTCCTTTTAATTCAGGTGCGGCGCTCCATCGTTTGATCGAATCCGATTTAGAGAGAATGTATTCATATTCTTTTGGATCCGGATCGCGTATGAATCTTGGATCCTGCGCTCCCCGCTGATTCATCGCAAAATAAGGCCCTTCAAGATGCATACCGAGCATTTGCGCTCCGGATTTATTCAGGGGGCATGCCTGCTTAAAAATCTCCAGCGAATTCATGATATCCTCTGTTGATCCCGTAAGCGTCGTAGGAAACATTGCGGTTGTTCCATATCTGGCATGCAGTCTGGCAATCCCCAGAAAAGCTTCTACCGAATTGTCCATGAAATCAAAACCGCCGCCACCATGAACATGAATATCGATAAAACCCGGCGATATATATCCTCCGCCGGCATCCAGGACGGCTGCTTCCGGCATTTCAAGATCATGATCGGCAACTTCAACGATCCTGCCTTCTTTAACCAGCAGAGAACCGTTCGGAATGATCCGGTCCGGAGTGATGATCCGGCCGTTGTGTATTTTGATTAATGATTTACCTGATGCCATCCGGTTTCCGGTTTTTGAGTAAGGCTGAAGAAGATTTGTCCAGAAAGCAAATACAATTTGCGTGAAGTTGTAATATTCCGGCCGGATAGAGATTCGAAACCGGATTTTCGAAGCAGTCCCGGATGGCTTCAGCTTTTCTTCTATCCGGAACTGAACAGATGATCTGCCTGGATTTCAGGATTTGCCGGATAGACATGGTTATTGCTTTTTGAGGTACTTCCTGAATGTTAGTAAACCAGCCTTCACCCAATTGCTGCCTGCGGCATTTTTCATCCAGTTCCACAACAATAAAAGGGTCTTCCGTTTCAAAATCTGCCGGTGGATCATTAAACCCCAGGTGACCATTTTCCCCAATGCCTACAAGCGCGACATCAATGGATGTTTTCCCGATCAGCTGACCCAGTTGTTTGCATTCAGTTGCGGGGTCTGCTTCGCCATTTACCAAATGTATTGCCTGTAAAGGGGCTACATATTGAACAAACCGATCCCTTAAATATTTTCTGAAACTTGCGGGTGATGTTTCGGGTAGTCCGATATATTCATCAAGGTGAAACATCGTTACCCGGTTCCAGTTTATTTTTTCATTCCTGAGCTGCTTCAGCGTTTCAAACTGGCTGGTACCTGTAGCCAGGATAATATTTGCCTGTCCTTTATCTTCAATTGCTTTCCTGATTATTTCCGCAGCCAGACTGCCGGCATCTTTTCCCAATTGTGAAGGATCTTCCTTTACAATAATTTTAATCAAATCAATCGTTTCCTCCAAGTTACGAATTCTGTCAGGCGAAACATTAACCCAGGCAGACCCCTCCCTTACGTTACCGGAGACCCTGTAGTCCCTGGCCGGAGGGCCATCCGGGGCCCAAAACCTGGAATCCCGGTGGTTTTTGGTTATCAGGTCAGCCCGGGATAAATAATTATGAAAACTTTTATCCCCGGCATGCAACATTTCTATAAATACCTGCGTCTCATGGAGCATGAGACAACTTGCTACCGAAAGGCTTTGGCTTTCACTGGGCCTTGGGCCGGGTTTGCTTTTACCGGATAGTGAAGAACATGCCACCCAAAACAGGCATTTTGCCCAAAAATCCATATTTATAGCAGTTATGAAAAAAATTGCAAGGGACCTGGAAGCAACTTTTACCCAATTCTTAAATTCCGATTTATTAAATAAAAACTGGAATTACAAGGCCGGTCCGAATAAATGGTCAAAGAAGGAAATCATCGGGCACCTGATCGACAGCGCCCAGATTAATTTACAACGGTTTGTCAGATCCACTTATACTGAAAATTTTAAAGTCACTTATGAGCAAATGGAATGGGTAGATGCCCAGCATTATGTGAATGCTGATATTCAGGAATTGCTGGAACTATGGCGGCTTTTAAATAAACAGATCGTACGTGTCCTGGAAAATTATCCCACGGACAGACTGCAGATCAAATCTGATACCGGTAAAACTTCAGTAAGTTTTCAGACTGTCGAATTTCTTGCGCAGGATTATGTGAATCATTTAAATCACCACCTGAAAGCCATCGATCTCGAATAGGTCTATCTTATGCCCAATTCCTTTTCCACCTGATCCGTGATATCCAGGCCGGACTTATAAAACATTACGGTGATTCCTTCACTTCTGTCGAGCACTATGGAATATGACATTCGGATGGCGACAGTCCGGGCAGCGCCGTATACCCGATCCTCCATGGGTTTTAACATCTCCTGTCTTAATTTAAACTGATCTCCCTCAAATCCAAAGCGGAGCCTTTGCAGATCGCGTACTTCCTTTTCGTGTATAAATATGTCGGCTGTCCTTTTTTTTGTTAATTCATCAGTCAGCAATGCCTGGTCGCGCTCAAAATCATTGACCATTTTATCCAGGATGATCTGTTTGTCATCAATCTCTTTTTGCCATTCTGCGCTGATCCGGTTTATTTTTTTTACTGAATCCTGGTAATCCGGCATCCTGTTGAGAATATATTTGGTATCCACAAATGCCATCTGGCCATGTGCAAAAACAGTAAAACCGGAAA
>DATCAO010000597.1:0-2422 GCA_036512575.1 Puia sp. | reverse complement strand
GTCCAAGACCAATAGTTTCCCCGACGTAGATCATTTTGAATTCAGTCCGCTGTTTCTGTGGAGGCATGGAAGCAAATTCCTCCTGGAATTCGAACCTTCATTTGATGGTTTTTCGCTGGGAGTTAACTGGGCCGATGTTTCTTATTTTGTTGCCCCCGGACTTATATTACGAGCCGGCTTCCTGGTCACCCCCTTTGGTACGTACAGCAAGAGACTGGCTGCCGGCTGGATCGATAAACTTCCAACGGATCCGACAGGCGTGGCTGATTATCCGTCTACGTCGGATTTTGGTATTGAAGCCGAAGGAGGTTTCCCTTTGGGAAGCATGAAAGGGAGTTACGACATCAGTCTTACCAATGGATTACAGTTATTACCGGACGGCGAGCTTCAAGGCGTGGGTGCGGTGGACAATAATAAAAACAAAACAGTTACCGCGCGACTTGGACTTCTACCCTTCTCAAATTCAACTTTTGAAATTGGAGTCAGCGGTATGTATGGTATGGTTGGAGACGCCAATTCTCCTTATGAAAACGCCAAAAGTGGATCGTTTGCTGTGGATCTGAATTATGTAAAACTCTTTAGCCCCATCCTGGTGAATATAAAAGGTCAGGCTAACTTTACCTATGTAAACAGTCAGCAGTACGTGAATCCATCGGATTCCAGCCTATATACATTCGACAACAAAACCACTTCGAACTATGCGCAAATTGCGCTCAGACCTACGGGGTCGGGCAATGATTTTGTAAAAAACCTGGAACTTGCTTTCAGGTATGGTCAGTATACCACACCTGAAAATTCGCTATGGGGTCAGAAATCGACCATCATAGACGCCAGTCTCAATTATTGGTTTAGCTGGAGAACGGTATTTAAAATAGGTTATCAATCCAGCAATGGAACCAGTACGGCTTTGGAAAACGCCGGGGATAAAATAAAATCAGAATCACTATTTGTTCAATTTGCTATACAGCTATAATTCAAATAATATGAAAATATTTCTCTTAAACAGATTTGCCGCCATCTCGGTTTTGGTTCTTGGATTTATAGCTTTGATCAGCATTAATGCCTGTAAGGTCAGCCAGCAGATCAGCAACAAGACCGGCGCTCAGCTTTGGGCAGAAAATTGTCAGCGTTGCCACAATACACCATCACCCTCCTCTTTTTCCCCGGATCAATGGGAGACGATTGGTATGCACATGCAAAGCCGTTCCCTCATAACTGATGAAGAAAGAAACAAGATCGTCGCGTTTTTGAAACAGTAAATATTGGACAACCTGTTAAGGCTGTACCGCCCAGGCCAGGCCATCGGGTCCTCCGCCCACATCAAGATGTCCGGTAACTGTATATGTTTTTAAATCTACAATTGCGACGTAGTTGTCGCCAGTGCATCCGATAAATGCACGCGACCCGTCATCGTCCACCAAAATACCTGCTGCACCATGGCCGATATTCACACGTTTGAATTCTTTATGCGATGAAGCATCAAATATGAACAGATCTCCGGTTCTCAGGGTCGTCACCAACACTCGTTTGCCATCAGGCGTAAACTTGAGCCGGTTGGCTCCAATAACTTTTGCATCGATTTTACCAGATACTTTTTTAGCAGCGATGTCGATGATCCAGATGGTTCCATCCTGGGAAGCTGCGGTCCACAATTCCCGGCCATCGGGCGATACATCAAATCCTTCGGAACCTGCGGATACGGGGATTACGGTTTGCATCCATTCCCAATGAGCTTTTGCACCCGGGAAAACCTGTCCATTCGGACCAACAGGCGCTGGCAGCAGTGTGTCCACAAGAATGCTCACGGTTCCCGAACTCACATTTGTTGTATATACATTTTTTCCGTCCGGTGTCACATAAATCATATGTGTTCGATTCTGCCCTGTTCCCATACTCCAGTCCAGCAGGCCCGTTGCCGGATCATATCGTCCAACGGATTTGGAACCCTCGGCGGAGAACCAGAGTTTGCCGTCAACAAATGTTGATCCGTGCGGTCCGATCAGGGGCCTAGTATCGATATTGGGTAAGGGCTTTTGCGCGATGAGGTCGATAACGTTCAACTCGTGAAAACTTCCTCCGCCATAGTTGGTCACGTAGGCCGTCTTTCCATCGGAAGAAGCAATCACTTCATGCGGATCCGTACCTACTGGCACCCGCGCAATGACTTTCAAACTCACCGGATCTACGATCGCCAGGGTATGATCGGATTTCGACAGTGCCAGCAGGGAGCGTGCCGGGGTAGACTGGGCGAAGGATCTGCCTGCAGAGCAAACGCACATGATCAATAGAATTTGTGTAGTAAGTAAACGGACCGGGCGGGAGGTGGTTTTGTTCATGGTATGTATGAATTGGTTAATAATGTATTTCCAGATCCTGAAGGTAGTACAGATCTCCATGGTCACTTTTAGGATGCGACCATTCC
>DATCAO010000596.1:0-2568 GCA_036512575.1 Puia sp. | reverse complement strand
CTGCCAACCGCCAACCGCCAACCGTCATCCGCCAACCGCCAACCGTCATCCGGCAACCGTCAACCGCCAACTTTGATCCGGTGAACACGTAATTTTAAAGTATGGAATATACCAAATTGGGTAACTCTGATTTGAACATCAGCCGGATCGGTTTTGGCACCATGTCGCTTGAAACAGAGAGCCCCGTTTCAGAGCGTCTTGTCCAAAAAGCCCTGGGGCAAGGCATCAACTATTTCGATACAGCCGATTTGTATCAGCAGGGCGCTGTTGAATCTTTGCTGGGAAGGGCGTTCAGGGGAAAGAGGGAACAGGTGATACTCGCAACCAAAGTGGGAAACCAGTGGCGTCCTGACGGCTCCGGGTGGGATTGGAATCCAACAAAAGAATATATACTTAAAGCAATCGATCAAAGCCTCAGGCGTCTTCAAACGGATCATATTGATCTCTACCAGCTGCATGGTGGTACCCTGGAAGATCCGGTTGATGAAATCATAGAAACTTTCGAAAAATTGCAAAAAGAAGGCAAGATCAGGTATTATGGTATTTCGTCCATCCGTCCCAATGTTATCCGCGAGTATGCGAAACATTCATCGATAATCAGTGTAATGTTGCAGTATAGCCTGATTGACCGAAGGCCTGAAGAAGAAATGCTCTCATTTTTGAAAAGCCGGAATATTGGTGTACTTGCACGCGGATCACTGGCCAAAGGCATGCTGGTTTCCAAACCACCCGATGTTTTCCTGAATTATTCCAAGGAAGCGGTCGGTCGGGCCCAACAGGTATTGCGGACTCTTTCAGATCAGCCGTTCAGTCTGGCAGACCCGGCAATTCACTTTGTATTGGATCATCCGGCAATCAGTTCTGTTGTTATTGGGATCCGAACAGAAACTCAACTCATGGACGCTGTTGAATCAGGCAGGTCACCTGGACTGACCACATTCCAATTAGAAACACTTCGAAAAGTTCTGCCTCCAAATACATACACAGATCACCGATAGTCAGGAGTTCTTCAGCACCAAATCGTAAACGGCCAGTATTTCTTTGGTTATAGTTTCGTAAGAAAAGCAGGCTGTTGCCTGCGCGCTGATTTGTTCTTTATTAAAAACGGGCTCATTTTGTATTATGGTCCTCATGGCTTTCAGTAATGCCTTTTCATCTCCCGCGTCAATGAGTATCCCATTTTCATTTCCGATTACTTCAGGAATTCCCCCCACCCGTGTTGCAATAACAGGGATACCCGTGCAAAGTGCTTCCAGCACCACGCAGGGCATATTTTCATAAAAGCTGAACAGGATCATTGCGGAAGCATTTCTAAGTTCAACACCAACCTGTTCGTAAGAAATTTCGCCAGTACAAAGGATGGTATTCAATGGCAATCCCGAATCAGCAATCATTTTCTCCAAACCGGGATTAACCGGACCCACCAATAGCAAATCTGAATCCATTCCTTCCTTTACAAGTGCAGTGAATGCACGGATAATACCCTCTGGATTTTTTTGATAAAGGAGTGTGGAAATATGAATGAAACGGAACTTTCGTACCCGCCTGTTTTCCTGGTGATAAAACAGGTGGGTATCAACGACGTTGGGAATTTTCCGAAATGGAATACGAATCCAATGCTGTTGTATTTGATTCCCCAGTGCCTCGCTGACGGTTATGAGCATTGCTGCATTTTTAAGGACCAGCCGTGTTAAATATTTTTCTACAAAAGAACTGTTGAATAAACTGTCTTTGGCCTCCTGGTAATAACCCGTCCAATGTTCAGTAAGAACGTATGGGATCCTGTACTTCCATTTCAGGTAGAGCGCGATCAAACCTGCTTTAAATGCCACCTGGACGTGTACAATATCCGGTAACTCATTTTTATTTTTTAATTGTCGGATAAAATCCGCGTGTTTCCTAAAATAAGTGAACAGCGAGCGGACCCTGGAAATAATATTGTTTTTCGCAGTGGATGGGTAGTATAACATAATCTCCTGGAGATTCGGGAATGCTCCCATTGTGGAACCCGGTTGTTGTTGCGGCGCTTTGGGATATTTTCCTGAATAAATAATCTTTAACGGCTGAACGACAGAAACTGCTTCGGCCTGCCGTTTAATGAAGTCCCCGGTGTAAGGATCTGCAGCATTCGGATACCAGCTGCTCAACCACAGAACGCTTCTCATATGTTCTTGTTTGAGGCCATAGGATTAGCTGCTGCAGAATCCATGAATTTCTTCCCGGTCAACCGGATGAATCTGTCCAGGTCGGATTTACGAATCAGAAAAAATTCATTCCAGGGCACGGGATGCAATTTCCGGTATGCAAAAACAGAGTAACCATAGTAACAAATATAACCTGCACTGCTGATGAGCGGCGCAAACAAAACACCCGATCTGGTTAGAATCAATAAATCCCCCGCGGTTATAATTACAAGTGCAAGAATGGTTCCGCGAACATTTATTTCCATCCGGTTTCCTGCAGAAAACCAGGCGGCCAAAGGGTAATTTAAGGTGAACGACAGGATGCCCGGAATCAATAATACAAAAAGTATGTACATACTACTGAAAGACGGACATCCTGTCGTTC
>DATCAO010000595.1:0-3226 GCA_036512575.1 Puia sp. | reverse complement strand
CACCCTGGATTCAGATACCCAACTGCCCCGGGATGCTGCATGGAAAATTACCGGCACCATGGCCCATCCCATGAACCATCCGTTTTTTAATGAAAAAAAACAAAGGGTAACTGAAGGATATGGTATTCTGCAACCAAGGGTTGCCGTGAGTCTGCCTTCCAACGAAAGTACAGCGTTCGCCCGGCTGCATGGAAATGAACCCGGTATCGATCCGTATACACGCGCCATTTCAGATGTGTACCAGGATATTTTCGGGGAGGGCTCATTTATCGGGAAAGGAATTTATGATGTAGATGCTTTTGAAAAAGTGCTGGGTGGCCGCTTCCCCGAGAACAGGGTCCTGAGCCACGACTTACTCGAGGGCAGTTATGCCCGCTGTGGTTTACTCAGTGATGTACAACTGTATGAAGCTTATCCGGTGCGCTATGATGCAGACATGCAGCGGCGTCATCGCTGGATACGAGGTGACTGGCAAATTGCTTCCTGGCTTTTACCCTTGGTTCCGGGCCCTGCACACAAAATTCTGAACAACCCGATTTCCTCTTTATCCAGGTGGAAAATATTCGATAACCTCAGGCGCAGTCTGGTTCCTGTAGCCTTACTGGGCATGCTTTTATTTGGATGGATATTTTCACATTCGCCTGTGTTCTGGACGATGGCTGTATTGTCGGTGATCATGCTCAGTTCGCTGATCAGTTTTTGCTGGGAGGTCTGGCAGAAACCCGACGACATCAAATTGTTTCCGCATGTTGTGGCGAGTTTCCGTTTTTCCATTCAGCAATTCGCCCACCAACTGTTTCTGCTCCTGACCATTCCCTATGAGGCCTTTGTGTATGCCCATGCCATTTGGCTAACCAACTGGAGGTTGCTGATCAGCCACCGCCACCTGCTCCAATGGAGTCCTTCACAGCTTGTCGTGAAAAGGTCCAATAAGAATTTAATGCAGACTTATGTATCGATGTGGTTTCCGGTTTTGCTGGCCATTGCTGTTTTCGTTTGTATTCAAAGCATTCACTCCAACGGAATGGGCGTTAGTCTTCCCTTTCTGATTGCCTGGATGCTGATTCCTGCGGTTACCTGGAAGATCAGCCTGCCTGATAAAACCAGGGTGGTGAGCCTGGATGAAGACCAGATCAACTTTCTGAATAAACTGGCCCGGAAAACCTGGGCATTTTTTGAAACCTTCGTAGTGGCTGGCGATAACTGGCTGCCACCGGATAACTACCAGGAAAGTCCGGTGGAACGAATTGCCCACCGCACATCACCAACCAATATCGGACTCTCCCTGCTCGCGAACCTGACGGCATTTGATTTTGGTTATATACCCATGCAGGTTTTACTTGTCAGGACTTCGAATACATTGCAGACCCTGCAAAAAATGGAAAGGTATGCGGGCCATTTTTACAATTGGTACGATACCCAGTCCCTGATGCCTTTACCTCCGAATTATATATCCACAGTGGATAGCGGAAATATGGCCGGTCATTTAATTACCCTGAAGCAGGGCCTTTTGTTACTCGCAGAAAAGCCTGTGATCAATCCGAATTTTTATGATGGTCTCCTGATCACTTTGGAAATCACTCAGGAAAAAATGGGAAGCAGAAAGGGTACAGAGAAACTGGAAGGGTTAATATTGAATGGCCGTGACAAGGGAACAGCCAACAACAATCACCTGCATACACATCTTCAGAAACTGCTTGCTGAGTCTGAGATGCTGACCGCTTTGTTTAATGAAGATTCGGAGGCAGCCTGGTGGGCAGATGCATTGGCCAATCAGATACGGGATGCTTATAACGACCTGAATGAATCTGCTCCATGGCTTTCTCTGTCGGAGGCTCCGCAGCGGTTCTTGCATTTAATTGATAAACTGTCAGATACCATTTCTCTGAAGGAACTGGCATCACTGGAAGTTTCCATACTTCCCCAGGTGCATATTTTTGATGAAGAAGAACTTTCGGGAGAAGAGAAATCCTGGCTTGAACAATACCGGAAACAGATCATTGAAACCAGCCGCCGGTCGAAAGAAAGGTTGCTGAGTATTCAATCCCTGGCCAGGCTTTGTGAGGAATTTGCAGACCTGCGTTTTGATTTTTTATTCGACAAATCCCAGCGACTGCTGGCCATCGGATATAACGTATCGGATCACCGCAGGGACAATGGATTTTATGATCTGCTGGCATCGGAATCGCGGCTCACCATCTTTCTCGCCATCGCACAGGGAAAACTTCCGCAGGACAGCTGGTTTGCATTGGGCCGTCAGCTCACCAATCCGGGATCTTCTCCCATTCTCGTTTCCTGGAGCGGATCGATGTTCGAATACCTGATGCCGCAGCTGGTGATGCCGGGATTTAACAATACCCTGTTGGATCAGACCAATAAGGCGGTGATACAAAAACAAATCGACTATGGGAAAAAGAGAACGGTGCCCTGGGGTGTTTCAGAATCCGGATACAATCTCGTCGATGTGAACCTTAACTATCAGTATCGTGCATTCGGAGTACCGGGCCTGGGTCTCAAACGCGGGCTGGGAGAGGACCTGGTGATCGCTCCATACGCAACGGTTATGGCGCTGATGATTGCACCGGAAGAAGCCACAGAAAATCTCCTGGATCTTGAAGCAGCGGGTTTCATTGGAAAATATGGTATGTATGAAGCCATTGACTACACCACAGCCAGGCTAACGCGGGGTCAGCCCTTTGCCATTGTCCGGTCTTTTATGGCGCATCACCAGGGCATGTCTTTTCTTTCACTCTCTTATCTGCTGCATGATCAGCCCATGCAGAAAAGATTTGAAAATGAAGCACAGTTTAAAGCGATCATGCTTCTGTTGCAGGAAAGGATTCCGCATGCAACAGAATTTTATTCCCCAACCGTTCATGTTTCCGACACGAGTATTACAGAACAGGAAGTGCAGATGCGTGTAATCAGAACGCCGGCTACAGTACTTCCGGAAATCCAGCTGCTTTCCAATGGCCGGTATTATGCGATGATAACCAATTCCGGCAGTGGTTACAGCAGGTGGAAAGATATTGCAGTTACCCGGTGGCGCGAAGATGCCACGCTCGACAACACAGGTATATTCTGCTATATCAGGGATCTGGACAATGAGAGCAGCTGGTCGGCAGCATTCCAGCCTACGTTAAAAACAGCCGAATCCTATGAAGTGGTATTTTCCCAGGGAAGGGCCGAATTCCGGAGGCAGGAACAGAATCTGGAAACCCATACA
>DATCAO010000594.1:0-3725 GCA_036512575.1 Puia sp. | reverse complement strand
CTGTATGGCAAAGGAAGAATCGTGCACCCAGCAATCTCCTTCAAAAGTATTTTCGCCCTTTCTTTTTGGGGTAAAGATCAGGTGGAGCAGCCTGCGGGAATTGACATACTGGGTATCGACAATTTTATACCGGTAATAGTCATCTCCATGATTGCTCAGGGGGCTTACAAACCGTTTATCAAATACCGGAATAAAATTGTTGTAGAAGTCGATATTCTGTTCCATACCCCCGAGGTACTTACTCACACTTTCGTTATTTAGTCCTACTGTTTTACTTCCGATGATAAATTCCCGTCGTTTGGCGGGATCGCGCTGAAAATAATAATCGGAAAGGGTTTCAGTAATATAGATTGGCAGAAAGGGATGTTCTTCACTACTGTCAATATTATTCAGAATGAATTTGAATGGTTTCAGGAGCTTGACGGTTTCGAGGCGCTCCCGGTTCACCTGATCCAGGTCGAGTTCCAGTTTGTTATAGAGTTGATAAGAGAAATTATGAAACCGGTACCGGTCGTTTGATTCCTTATGTTTAACAATTTTTCTCCAGAGGAGGAGGCCAAAGTCCACTTTACGACTCACGATTACTTCATTAATGTATTTTCCCCGTTGCAGGTGAATGACAACAAAAAGGCTGTCGCGGTTTGCCTGCCGGGTGAGGGTATCGTCGAGGACAAGAGCAAAAGTCTGGTACCCCACATAGGAGATCTGAAGCGTATCCTGCGGCCATTGCGCGAAACGGAAAATGAAACCGCCGGCGGAATCACTAAGTTTCCCGTAGCCACCCTTGTCGAGACGCATGGAGGCAAAAGGTATGCGCTCTCCACTTTGAACGTCCAGGACAACACCGCGCAACACTTTGGTCTGGGCCAGGGCATTAGCGGAAACGAAGAGTAAAAACAGCAATATTGGATAAACCTGACATTTTTTCAATGTCCACATATGCTCAAAAATACTACAATGCGCTTGAAGGAGTTGCTTCCAAGGGTCCATTCTCCTTACTTTTGCATTCCTTATGGCAAATGATCAACTAAAATTACAGGCAATCATTGCGCACTGCAAGGAATATGGCTTTATTTTTCCCTCGAGTGAAATCTATGACGGCCTGAGTGCGGTCTATGATTATGGTCAGTACGGAAGTGAGTTAAAAAAGAATATCCGGGATTACTGGTGGAAGAGTATGACCCAGCTCCAGGACAATATCGTCGGCATTGATGCAGCTATTTTTATGCATCCGACTACCTGGAAAGCGTCTGGTCATGTGGATAATTTCAGTGATCCCATGATTGACAACAAAGACAGCCAGAAACGATACCGGGTGGATCATCTGATTGAGGGATATGCTGATGAGCTGGAGGCGGGAGGCAGAAAGCCTGAGGCGGAAAAACTGCTCGCAGCTATGGACGCATTGCTGGCTACAAGTGATTTTGTAGGGATAAAAAAACTCATTGAAGACAACAAGATCAGTTGCGGCGTGAGCGGTACAGCCAACTGGAGTGATGTCCGGCAGTTCAACCTCATGTTCTCCACGCAGCTGGGCAGTGTTTCCGAGGATGCCGGTGAAATCTGGCTGCGACCGGAAACGGCACAGGGAATTTTCGTGAATTTCCTGAACGTACAAAAAACAGGCCGGCTGAAAATTCCCTTTGGTATTGCACAGACGGGTAAGGCGTTCCGCAATGAAATTGTGGCGCGGCAGTTTATTTTCCGTATGCGTGAATTCGAGCAAATGGAAATGCAGTTTTTTATTCGTCCGGGTACACAGAAGGAATGGTATGAACACTGGAAACAGGTCCGGATGCAATGGCACCTGAGTCTGGGTATACCGGCAGAAAAATATCGCTTTCACGATCACGTCAAGCTGGCACACTATGCCGACGCGGCCTGTGATATTGAATATGAATTTCCGATGGGATTCAGGGAAGTGGAAGGCATTCACTCCCGTACAGATTTCGATTTGAAAAATCACCAGGAATACAGCAGAAAAAAACTTACCTATTTCGATCCTGAACTGAATCAGCACTATATTCCTTATGTAATCGAAACTTCCATAGGTCTGGACCGGACTATCCTGATGGTGTTAAGTGAAGCGTATCTGGAGCAGGATTTGAGTACGCCGGATAAAAAAGACAGTCGTGTGGTATTGAAATTCCCGCCGAGACTGGCTCCCGTGAAACTGGCCATTTTTCCGCTGGTTAAAAAAGATGGTCTTCCGGACGTTGCCAAAACCATACTATCCGAATGCCGTGGCCATTTCCGGTGTTTTTACGAAGAAAAAGATGCGATAGGAAAACGGTACCGCCGCATGGATGCCATAGGCACGCCGTTTTCCGTTACAGTGGATTATCAGACCATGGAGGACCAGACTGTAACGATCCGGTATCGCGACTCTATGCTGCAGGAGCGCATCCCCTCTAATATGATCAGGGAAATTGTGGAAAAACAAATTTTATAAAACTTAATTGGATGGGAAACCTTATTTTTGGGCATCCTCCAATTGCATTGACAAACCTCCGTTGGAAAGCACGATCCTGCTCCAGCGATGAACCCGGTGAAGATTTCATTGATTGATTCTTTAATTTAACTAAAACCATGCTTACCAACGAGGTTACGGTCAATATTTATTTGCTCGCTATTATACTTGGCTTATCTGTTTTTGTTGGTTTCGCTATGCGGGCAAAAATCATTTTAAGGTATCGTGCGAAAATTGAGAAACTCGAAAGGGAAATCCTGAATAATTGTGCACATATTCTCGAACTGGAACGGGAAACACTGCAAATGGAGACCAAATTCCAGGATATCAAGATCCCGGTGATCACGATGAAGACGCCGAATAAACAAGCGGAACCCACCATACAAAAAGTGCCGGATATTTCCCTTCGTAAACTACTTCTTTCCAAGAAAAAAATAGAACCCCATTCTGCTTCAGGTTTATGAAGCTTCAAGCTTATCCATACAATTCCAGATGAATTGCTTTCCGCTCAAAACCCAATTCGACAATATTTTTTTTCGCATCGTCGATCATATTTTTCCAGCCGCACAAATAAAATGAGGCGGGATGTACAGGCCCGGATCCTGGCGATAATGCGCTTTTTTTCTTCCTGCACAATTCCTGGTATACAGCATGAACATATCCGGTCCTGATCAGATGACCGGGCTGTTCGCGGGAGAAAACAGGCATATAGTGAAATCCGGGAAGCTTCAATTCAAGATCTTCCATTTCTTTTTGATACAAAGCGTCACCGAACAACCTGCATCCGAAGATCAAAAAAATTTCCTGGTGGGGAATATTGTAATTTAAAATATGATGTGCCATCGCCCGGAATGGTGCGATGCCCGTTCCGGTACAAATCAGGAAAAGGTCTTTTTCCAGTTGGTCGGGCAGGGTAAAAGAGCCCAGGGGACCGCGCAGCGTCAACTCGCTGCCCACCTGCACATGTTCAAAAAGATAAGTGGTGCCCGCTCCGCCCTCAAGTAAAACAATAACCAGCTCAATAACATTACTGCCATCAGGCCAGGAGGCGATGGAATAACTGCGCCATCTTTTGGATGGTTTCTCGTGTATGGGCAGGTCCAGTGTTACAAATTGTCCGGGTTTGAAATCAAAGGCTTGTTTGGCATCCAGTTCAATCCAAAAACGGCGGGTAAATTCGGTTGCATTTTCAATGCGGATCACTTTTCCGGTCTGCCAGGGCTGGATCATTAATTATTAGTTATTAATTATTAGT
>DATCAO010000593.1:0-3410 GCA_036512575.1 Puia sp. | reverse complement strand
TCCTTCTTCAATTCAAACACGAGGGCATCCATCTTATCCAGTCGTTTCTCCCAGAACATCTTGTACTGTTCCACCCATGCAGACACCTCATTCAGTTTTTGAAATTTCGCCTGGCATAGCCTTTCCCTGCCCTGCTTTTTGATCACCAGCAATCCGCATTCCGTGAGGATCTTAATATGAAGCGATATCGCCTGCCGGCTGCTGTCAAAATTTTCCGCAATGGCATTTAGGTTCATGGGCTCCCTGGCCAGGAGCCCGATGATCTCCCTGCGGGTCGGATCTGCGATGGCCTGGAATACATCTCTTCTGATTTCCATTCTGATGTTTTGCGTGCCGCAGTTTATATGCAAGCATCTGATTGCAAATATATAGGCAATGATTTGATTGCGCAAATTTATTTTTGGGGAAGATTTTGTATGCTCCGGTTTCCGCAGTGCTGAATGATAAAAGCCGGTAACTATTCCAGCTCTTTCAGAATCACCTCAGCTTCTGAAACGGATTTCATATAGTGCCTGTATATATAACGGGATAAACCATAGAAAAATACGAATCCAGCACTATACCAGATCCATAACCAGTATTCCCTAAAAAGATCCTTCCCGCCAATAAGTTTACCCATCACCGGCAGGCTCACCACCAGGAGCAGGGCGCCCAGGATAAATCCAAATTTTTGTACGGAAACAAATTCTTTTTTTCTCCTGGCGAACTGTAACAGGGATTCCCTGAAGTTGATTCCGGAAATATTCACCGAGTGCAGGCGATGAATGGATCTGATGGACAAGAAGGACAACAACACCAAAATGATTACGGTAATGATTCCGCAGGCCATCAGATACCCCGTATTGAGTTTCCGTAAATCAATGAGTACATACAAAACTATCGCTATACTAACTGCCGAACCAATGATTTCAGGAATCGAAATTTTTTTCAATTTGCTTTGATAATTGCTCTTTGTCATGTTGAGTATGATTTGATCGGTTAATAATTTTTGTTTTTCTCTTTCAGCGGACATATCTGACCACATGTTTTTCATTTCTTCCAGTTCCATATTAATTTATTGATTGATTGACGTTGATAATTTTTCCCTGATCCTGCCCAAACGGGTACCCACATTGGTGGAGCTGAAGCCGGTGATGGCCGCAATCTCCTCGTAGTTTTTGCCTTCCAGCCAGAGCAGGATGATCCCTTTTTCGAGGGTATTCAGTTTTTTAATATGGGCATACAAAATTTCAATACGTTCTTCCTGAACCGCATCCCTTTCATCCGGTTTGTTGAATAGTGTCTCGTGGATCGGTAAAAGATTGCCCTTTCTTTTTTCCCTGTTCAAGTAAGCGATAGAAGTATTCAGCGCAACACGATACATCCAGGTGCTGACTTTGGATTCCTTTCTGAAAGAAGGGAAAGATTTCCAGAGCTGATAAACGATTTCCTGGTAGAGATCCTGTTCATCCTCACGCGTATCGGCGTATACCCTGGTGATCTTATAAATCAGGGCTTCATGTTGCTTGATGATATCGACAAAGTACTGACTGTTTTGCATGAGAAATCGAGCCCCCCTATTAGTATGGAAAGGAAGGGAAAAATCACAGCATGCGGCGGATTTATTTTTCTTTAACGTTCAGAATCGAAACCAGATGGCTCAACTTCAAAACTGCCGTTGGGAAATCGGCAGATGCCGGCTGTTCCGGAAATCTGACATTTATGGTGTCAGCGTAGAGGAGAAAATTGTTCTGTATCAAGTTTACAGGTCCCGGCAACCATAAATCAGATACAGGTGTAATATTTGATTAGTTTCCGTTTTATTCTCGACGATGAGTCCACATGGATTCATGAAACAATAAAAAGGCTTTGGTACCCGATGGGACTTATTTTGGATTGTGCATGTGAACATTGCGATTATAGTCAGTATGGCATTCGGTTGGGTTCTGACATGATTATGGGATACAATTATTTCCCGGCCTACCAGGCCCTGGAAAAAAGAGTAGTCCAGGTGAATATTTACAGGTATCTGGAAATTGAAGAATTCAGGTTGCCCGGTGAAAAAAATGCGGAGTTGTCGATATTTAAGTCCCTCCGTTTGATTCCATACTTTGAACCCGGCATGTTCGACAAAAACGGGGCGGACAGTGAAATAATTTCAGAGTTTCCTCACCTGCAATCCAAGCACAACTACTGCCCAAAATGCGCCAGCTTTGGCCTGCGGTTTAAAATCGGTGAGATATTTTAGTGACCCTTAAGCCAACGCCCCTAACCCTTATTTCTAACAATGATTAATAATTGCTTCCTCCCCCCTGATCAACATTCCCGCCCAGTAAAAAGTTCAGCCAAAAAAATATCTTTTTCGAACAGTTGCGAAAGGTAAATCCTCATTTATATTTGACCGGTTACATAAAATTTCATTCTGATTTTTATGATTCCGGAAGAAAAAAAAGATGCGGTATCACGCGCCCTGCAGAATGCATTTGGCGTTTCTGAATACGATGATATTCGCCAACTCACCGCGGGACTTTCAACCGCACTGATTTTTCGAATGGTGGTTTTGGGAAGGCCTTATCTGCTGCGCATCATTACGCGCACTGATGCCATAAGCGACCCAACCCACCAGATCAATTGTCTGAAAGCACCAACAGAAGCGGGACTGGCTCCAAAGCTTTTGTATACGAGTGTAGAGGACAGAATATTGATCACCGACTTTATTGAAGCCAAGCCCTTTCCATTGGCAGAAGCCCGTTTGAAAATGCCGGATTTGCTAAAACGGTTACATGCGCTGCCCCGATTTCCCAACAGAATAAATTACCTGGAAACCATGGATGGCATCGTTCGGAAATTTCAGGAGGCGAAGATCCTGCCCGAATCCATGACTGGTGAAATTTTCAACCGGTATAGAAAAATCCTGGATGTTTATCCCAACAACCCCGAAAACTGGGTATCCTGCCACAATGATTGTAAACCGGAGAATATTCTGTACGACGGGGAAAGGCCCTGGCTGGTGGACTGGGAGGCGGCCTTCCCAAACGATCGCTATACTGACCTTGCGGTTGTCGGGAATTTCTTAGTGACCAATGAGGATGAAGAAAAGGAATATTTAAGAATATATTTTGGCGAAGAGCCCGGCGAATACTACCATGCCCGCTTTTTCCTGATGACCCAGTTGATGCATGTGTTTTACTTCATCTTCTTTATGAAAATCGTTTTCGCCACCGGCAAAGCCATAGATCCGGATTCCCCCAAACCCGACTTCAGGGAATTTCACAACGATATCTGGGCGGGAAAAATCAGTTTAAAAGGCGATGATACCCGTTTGGAATATGCCTGGACGCATTTCCAACAACTCCAAAATAACCTGCGGCTGAAGAGATTTGGTGAGTCGCTACGGGTGGCTTCGTATGGTCATTAGATACTATTGCAGC
>DATCAO010000592.1:0-2017 GCA_036512575.1 Puia sp. | reverse complement strand
CTTGGCTTCATATCGCATGAGTGAAGCCAGCTGCCGGTCTAGTTCGCGCACGCCACTTTCCCTTGTATAATCGGAGATCACCTTGGCCAGGTTTTTATCCGATAATTTCACCGGGAGCCCTTTCAGTCCATGGGCTTCTTTTTGTTTGGGAATGAGGTGTCGTTTGGCAATCTCAATTTTCTCCTCGATGGCATAACCGCTTAAATCGATAATCTCTATCCTGTCCCGCAGGGCGGGCTGGATATGACTGATATCATTAGCAGTTGCGACAAACAGAACCCGGCTGAGATCGTATTCCTGTTCCAGGTAATTATCGTAAAAACTATTGTTTTGTTCCGGATCCAACACTTCCAGTAAAGCAGAAGTGGGATCGCCACGAAAATCTGTACCTACTTTATCTATTTCATCCAGGATCATCACCGGATTGGAAGATTTTGCTTTTTTCAGGGATTGTAAAATCCTTCCCGGCATCGCACCAATATAGGTTTTCCGATGACCGCGAATCTCGCTTTCATCGTGCAGGCCGCCCAGGCTGATGCGCACATATTTTCTCCCGATGGCAGCGGCTATGCTTTTGCCGAGCGAGGTTTTACCGATACCCGGAGGTCCTACAAAACAAAGAATCGGACTCTTCATATCCCCTTTGAGTTTTAATACCGCAAGATATTCGAGGATCCTTTCTTTCACTTTTTTCATCCCGTAATGGTCCTGGTCGAGAATCTTCAAGGCTTTTTTCAGGTCGTACTGATCGTCGGTATATTCATTCCACGGCAGGTCCAGCATCAGGTCCAGGTGATTGTACACAATGGAATAGTCGGGCGTGCTGGGATGCATGCGTTCCAGTTTCTCAATGCCTTTCTTAAAAATCTCTTTTGCAGACACCGGCCATTTTTTTGTTTCCGCCTTTTTTTGCATCTCACGGATCTCCCGTTCATTACTGTCTCCACCAAGCTCGTCCTTGATGCTTTTCAGTTGCTGCTGCAGGAAATAATCGCGCTGCTGTTTATCGAGTTCTGTTTTGGTTTTGTTAGTGAGTTTATTTTTCAATTCCGCGAATTGAAGTTCCCGCTGCAGGAGTTGCATCAGGAGATCTGCACGGGATTTGATGTGGTCGGTTTGCAGTAATTCCTGTTTTTCTGTTAATTCCGAATTCAGGTTGCTGGAAATAAAATGGATGAGAAAAGATGGGTTCTCAATATTTTTCAGGATGATGGAGGCTTCTGTCGGGATATTCGGAGACAGTTGAATGATCTGTGCAGCGAGGTCTTTGATATTGGATACATATGCGGCGAAGTCCTGATCCTTCGGCGCCTCTTCCTCCTGCAACAGAACCACCTGGGCTTTGAAATATGGATCGTCGGTGGTGATTGACCCCACCTTAAATCTTCTTTTTCCCTGCAGGATTACGGTAGTGCCACCATCAGGCATCTTGATCACTTTAATGATGCGTGCAATGGTGCCCACAGCAACCAGTTCATTGAGGGAGGGGTCTTCCACACTGCTGTCTTTTTGCGCCAGAACGCCGATCAGCTTGTCCGTTTTGTAAGCATCCGTTACGGCTTTAATGCTTTTATCCCGGCCCACGGTGATCGGCAATACGACACCTGGAAATAAAACGGTGTTGCGCAGGGGAAGAATGGGTATTTCTTTGGGAATTTCCGCATCAGCCAGGTTATCATGTTCGGTTTCGTTGATGGGGATAATGGGCATGAAATCCATATCCTGTTCACTTCGTTGAAAAAAGAGTTTTTCGTCCATACGTACAAAAAGGTGACAAAATAACACCTCTTTTGGCATTATCCCATCTTTTTATGATTGAACCCTTTAGGTTCAAGGATAATGCCATTTACGCCGGCTGCTTATCGGCCGGCGGGTTATTCTTATTTTTATGGAATCGGCCTGAATGAGCTGACAAAAGAACAGGGAATGGAGTAATGATTCATTCCCTGCACAAAAGTACTACAGTTAAACTTCATATATCAGACCGGGGAACTGGCCTTCAGGTTTTCAATAAAAT
>DATCAO010000591.1:0-2739 GCA_036512575.1 Puia sp. | reverse complement strand
TTTTCCACATTGTGAAAACCGGGGTTGACCATTTAGTTTCGGGCTAAGAATGCACTGCGATCATGCTGATCTCAACGTTCACATTCTTAGGTAATCCCCGCACGGCAACCGTTTCGCGGGCTGGAAAATCGCCACTGAAATATTTTCCATAGACTTCATTCACAGAAGTAAACAGGCTCATATCGGTCAGGAAGATTGTTGTTTTCACCACGTGATTAAAATCCATTTCAGCAGCCTGCAGCACAGCACGCAGGTTATGCATCACCTGGTGGGTTTCTTCAAAAATATCTTTTGCTTCGATATTCCCGTTTTTCGGATTGATG
Source organism: Puia sp. (assembly GCA_036512575.1). Taxonomy (GTDB): domain Bacteria; phylum Bacteroidota; class Bacteroidia; order Chitinophagales; family Chitinophagaceae; genus Puia. Next base: position 2,416 of record DATCAO010000591.1, on the reverse strand, counting down.
GCAACCTGGCCTGAGATATATAAAGTATTACCGGCCAGCACAGCCTGATTGTATGGTCCGATGGGTTCGGGTGCATCGGGTGTGATGATGATTTTCTTATCCATCCGCAAATCTAAGAATAAAGCGCATAAAGCTTAAGGCATAAGGCGCAAGGCATAAAGCTTAAGGCATAAGGCGCAAGGCATAAAGCAGAAGGCATAAGGCTTAAGGCGCAAGGCTTAAGGCGCAAGGCTTAAGGCAATGATTAATTATTAATGATTATTATTTGAAAGAATAAGTTGGTGATTAACGAATAATATAAAGCGGGATCAATTAACAATTAATAATTAACCATTAATACCGAAACGTATCTTTATAATAAATCGGTCGTTGATGGAATCCCTGATTTGTATTTGCGGTGCCGGAACGATGGGTCGGGGAATCGCCCTGGCGACGGCCACACAGGGTATTTCGGTTATTTTGTACGACCTGAATCCCGGCGTGCTTTCCGATGCAGCACGCTGGATTGAAATAGAATTGGAACAGGCAGTTGAAAAAAAACGCATCCCCCGGGAAGAAAAAGAAAATATGCTGCGTGATATCAGGTTCTCCGGTGATCTATCCAACTGCCGCGCTCCGATTATCATCGAAGCCATTGTGGAAAAACCCGATGCCAAAGCAGCATTGCTCATCGAACTTGCGGGTATCAACAGCGACGATACCATTTTCGCGAGTAATACGTCTTCACTTTCCATCACCGGGATTGCGGAGCTGACGCCATTTCCGGAAAGAGTAGCGGGCCTTCATTTTTTTAACCCGGCCAACCGGATGAAACTGGTTGAAATCATACGAACAAAATATAATTCAGATGATGTCTTGCACCATCTGCAGGCTTTTGCGGTTCAGTTAAAAAAAACACCCGTTCTCTGTTTGGATACTCCCGGATTCATCGTAAACCGGGTGGCGCGTCCCTATTATTTGGAAGCACTGCGTCTGGCGGAGAGCAATATAACGGGAATGGTCAACATCGACAGACTGATGGAATCGGCCGGTTTTCCTATGGGACCCTTTCACCTGATGGACCTGATTGGCCTGGACATCAACTATACCGTCAGCTGTTCTGTTTATGAAGCTCTGGGCAGACCTGACCGGATGAAACCATCCGGTTTGCAGGAAGCTCTGGTGAAACAGGGTCTGCTCGGAAAAAAAACAGGCAGGGGATTTTTTCAATATCTTAAAAAAACTGCTGAATGATATTTGTAACCGGAGGCACGGGATTTCTCGGCTCATATATTCTTCAGGAACTTGTTTTACAGGGGAGACCTGTTCGTGCACTCCGCAGGAAACTGCAATTTCCATTTTATGTACATCCGGTCATACTGGAAAAAATCTCCTGGGTAGAAGGTGATATACTTGATGTAAGCGGACTGATGGAAAATATGGATGGCTGCAGCCAGATCATTCATGCGGCCGGAATGGTTTCTTTTGTGCCCGCCGACAAGAAAAACCTATTTAAAACAAATATCGAAGGAACCGCCAACCTGGTTAATGTGGCGATAGAAAAGGGCATCAGGGATTTTATTCATGTCAGTTCTGTGAGTGCTTTAGGCAGAAACGGAACGGATCAGCCCCTTACCGAAGAAAAAAAATGGGAAGGCATACGGGATCAGTCGAACTATGGGATCAGCAAATATTACGGCGAGATGGAAGTCTGGCGGGGCATGGGGGAAGGACTTAGTCCCCTGATTGTAAATCCATCCACCCTGCTGGGATATGGCGATTGGAATCAGACGAGTTGCGGATTATTCAAAACGGCATTCCGGGAATTTCCCTGGTACATGGGGGGTCAGAATGGCTTTACCGATGTGGAAGATGCAGCAAGAGCCATTATCGCGCTGATGGATAGCGGTATTCGCAATGAACGGTATATCGTTAGTGGGGAAAACCGGAGTTATCGTGAAATTTTCAAATGGATGGCCGCAGGTTTTGGTAAAAAACCGGCATATAGAAAAGCTACTCCCCTGTTAGCGGGCCTGGCCTGGCGGAAGGAAAAAATTAAAACCCTCTTTACAAAAAACAGACCGCTGATCACGCGCGAGTCTGTAGCGATTGCTAACCGCCAGACCGGTTATGATAACCACAAGTTATTGAAGGCTCTTCCCTCCTTCCGTTTCCGGTCCCTGGAAGATTCCGTATATGAGGCCTGTGCCAGGTACCTTCAAAACCCTCAGCCCATTTAAACAAGTATGGGAGTCTGGATTGGAAAATTTTATGTGAAAGGATTCGTTATACAAGAGTTCGTTGCAAGACAGCGTTTCGAGTTGAGTTCATTGCAAGGCGGAGTTCCAAGTCGAGTTCTGCGCAAGGCGGAGTTCTAAGTTGAGTTCATTGCTAGACGGAGTTTCAAATGAAGGGCTCCATTCAAATCATTCATTAT
>DATCAO010000590.1:0-4592 GCA_036512575.1 Puia sp. | reverse complement strand
GCTGATTTCACCGTGCTCTCCGAAGATCTGTTTTCAATCGCCCCGGAAAATATTCGTGATACGAAAATTTTACTCACGGTGGTTAACGGAAAGGAAGCGTTTAAGACTAATTATTAATTGTTAACGATGTTATTTAAGATGCTGACTAATCATGGTCATCTCGCACATTAACAATTGACAATTGAATTCATGGTTTGTAGAAATGCACGTTTTCCGTAACGCCCGGCCAGTCATCTGTTCTGAAAGGTGAAGCTGGAAATCCATCCCGGTTATACAGGTTGATATCTTCTGGCGCATCGCTCCAACCGTATCGTACAGTAACAGGATGAACAACGGAATCAGACATAACTTCAATATAGTTGCCTCGGATGAAAGCCTGCGCATAATAAAATTTTCGGTCAGACCCCGCAATCTCAAATCCGCGCAGATATCCGTATTTGTCCTTTGCCCAAAATCCTTTACCGACGGATTTAAAATACAAATCTGCTTTGCCGGAAGAGAAAACAGCGGAATCATAAACCGGTCCATGGGCAGTTTGAGAAAAACCATACACATCGTTTAAAGCAATGGCAGCGAGACGGCGGCCTACTTCCTGTTTATTTTTCGGGTGAATATCTTTGGGATCTCCGATATCTGTGGTCACCGACATTCCGGTACCGGATACTTGTAAGGTCCGACTCTGCGCTTCCCGCAGCTCCGCCCAGTTACTCCCGGAATTGCTGCTTTCATTGGAACCGAAATCGGCCAGTTGTACAAAAAGAAATGGAAAATTATCCTTCCATTCTTTTCTCCAGCTCTCAATCATCAATGGAAAAGTTTTCCGGTATTCATAGGCACGACCCACATTGGCTTCACCCTGGTACCATAATATACCCCGGATTCCAAATGGAATTACAGGATGTAACATGGCATTATAAATGATCGAACCTTCACTGTTCATCCAGTGGATCTGGTGATGTGGCCGATCCAGAACAGGCAACATTTTCCAGTGGCCATCTGCCAGGGATATTTTCTCACCATCCAGATCCAGATAGAATAAATCATTGTAACCGCGCAGGCCCATGTCCATTCCGTCCGGAACCTTTTGAGAACCGATTTCCAGCAGTAAAATATTTTTTCCCGTCTTCCAGGTATTCGGCGGGATGGTTACCCGATAATTTTTTTCTATCGTTTTGTTTAAAGGACTTCCATTCACAAACCAGCTGAACCGGATATCATTTTCACCCAGGCTGATCACTGTTGGCTGAGCCGACTGAATGGAGTCCAGCCAGATTTCCCTTTCCATATATCCTTCTCCCCGATATCCAGGAAGTCCAATCCAATCCCAGCCCCCCGGTGCAGACGAGGGCATCCATCCGGTAAAGGAATAATCTGTTTTCAAAATGGTTTCCAGATTTGTATTGGGCATGCTGCCTCCATTATGTATTTTCAGCGTGTCCCAGAATATTTTTTCGACACGCTCATTCGTAATATCCCAGTTATTCGACATTTGATGAGCATAGTCCCTCAATTCATCTGAACCCAGCATGGCGTCGCGACTGATCCAGCTTTCTACCTGCGATCCGCCCCAGTTGTCATATATCAGTCCAACCGGAACATGCAACCGTGCATAAATATCCCGCGCAAAAAAATATCCGACCGCTGTGAACTCTCCTGTCGTTGCAGGTGTAGAAACAATCCATTGGGTCGAATCGATAAATTCCTCGGGATGAAAGCTCAGTTTATTCGGGACCACCACCTGGCGGATCAGTGGATTATTGGCCCGATGGATTTCAGATTTTGCATTGATCGCCTGATTCACCCTGAACTGCATATTTGACTGGCCCGAGCATATCCAGACCTCGCCGAACAAGAGATCGGAAAAAACTTTTGTCTCCTTCCCGGACTGAATCCGCAGCTTGTATGGACCTCCGGCTTTAAATGAAGGAAGCGTCACAAGCCAGCGTCCCGTTTGGTTGGCAGTTGTTGCAGTTTTTGCATCACCGATATCCACGCGAACCACTTCGCCAGGTTTGGCACCGCCCCATATTTTTACAGACTTATCCCGTTGCAGGATCATGTGATCGCTGAATATGGCTGAGAGTCGGAGTTGGGCTGAAGAAGTTGAAACGAAAAAAACGGCAAGCAGGCTGAATAGAATTTTCATAGATGACGACCTGGAAATTTTAGATTTAAATATGTTCGGATTATTACATGGGAGGAAAGTTTTTTTCACCATCCTCTAAAACCAATACCCAATCCTGCCCATAACCCGACTGGGGCGGCTGGAAAAACTGCGTTCCTTTGTTGTCAACGGGATTTTGTTTGGCCACATGTCCATTTCTCGGATTGTACCAAAAAACATTTAGTTTTTTTCCGGTAATCTTTTCCAAAACTACCGTAAAGGATTTACCCGCCGCGGAATACACCAATAAATAATCTTTACCGCGGGTAGCCTGAATACGTTCAGAAGCTGCAAGGTTATTTTCCAATATGAGTGACTGATCGGGAACCCTTTCTGATAGCGGGGGATGAGATTCCAACAACTTTCGGACCCACTTCATCTGATTGGCACCAGGTAATTCCATCGCAGCCTGCCAAAAAACCTGAGGCCCGTTTACGGCTTCCCGATCAGCCGAATAAAATTGCCAGATATCGTGACAGCCATAAGTATGTCCAAAGGCGCCGGAAAACAAATCCAGCCAGGCATACTGGCGTGTGTCATAGGCGTTACTCCTGCCCAGATCTTTTACATTAAAACACACCGGATGATCTTCATAAATGGGTTCGCCATCCAAAACGGGTTTGGCAGGCAAACGCAACCAGGCTGTATATATCTTTTCATATACGGGTGTGTTCCTGCAATGTCCGTTCTGAAACATATTAAATGAAAACCATTCGTCAGAAAAAAAATACTGCCCCGAACCCTGTTCGTTTGGCTGGGGATGATAGGTGATCAGCGCATGATCCTTTCCACCGGTCCCCGCCAGAATGCCGGCAGCCATCGACCGCCATATTTTTAATTCGTTTTCATTTTCCGGGTTGCGGTCGCCTCCCAGGATCCAGACGATATTTTTCCTGTCTTTATATCTACTGCCAATCCATAGTCCATAAACATACGCGTTCTCCGGGTTAAATATGACCGGCCCCTTCCCCCAGGTGTCCATTCGAACCTTGTCGCCCCAGGTCGGCAGCAGTCCGATCACCAATCCCTTCTCGCCTGCCCGGTCTATAATGTAGTCGACCTGCCTGAAATAATTTTCATTCGGTTTTGTCGGATCATCGTGGATGAGTGGCAGGTCGCCATAAGCATTGGGTGTATGCAGGCCGTCAAATTCTGCCAGCACAACCGCCTGGATCACCGTGAAACCCTGCCTGCTCCGGGTTTCCAGGTAAAGATCCGCCTGCTCACGATCCAGTCGATGAAACAACTCCCAACCCGTGTCTCCAAGCCAGAAGAAATCCTTCCCGTCTCGAAGCAGGTAATGTCCGTTGGGACTGACGGAAAACTGGGCCCTGGTTACCTGCAAAACCAGCAGGAAAATAATCGTTATCAATCTTTTCATGAATAAGTAAGGTATCAAAAAAATAAGAATATTTTTTTGGCTATATTCATTCCCTAATTTACAACATGAGCAAACACCACCATCCCAAACCGGTTTTGGATACGCCCCTCGGCCCCACCGGAGGTCAACGACTATATTCACTGGATGCACTCAGGGGATTCGATATGTTCTGGATCCTGGGTGCAGAAGATATTTTTAATGAGCTCGCCAAAGCCACCGGCCTGCCTGCATTCCAATGGATTTCCAACCAGCTCACGCATCCGGCATGGAATGGATTTCATTTATACGACCTGATATTCCCCATGTTTCTGTTTATGGCCGGAGTGGCCACGCCTTTTTCAGTAGGTCGTGAGCTGGAGAAAAACAACGACAGAAAAAAAGTGCTTTACCGGGTTATCAAAAGAGGACTGATCCTGGTGATTCTTGGCGTATTTAATAATAATGGCCTGCACCTGCGGCCCTTTTCCGACATCCGTTTTGGAAGTGTCCTGGGCAGGATCGGGCTGGCCTATATGTTTGCCAATATCATTTTCATTTATTGTAAAAGAAATGCACAGATCATCTGGTTCTGGGCACTGATTATCGGATACTGGCTTTTACTGAAATTCACTTCAGCCCCCGGTTTCCCAATGGGCGACCTGACCATGGAAGGAAATTTCGCTTCTTATGTAGACCGGAGTATTCTACCAGGAAAATTGTACCTCGGCATTCATGACCCGGAAGGATTGGTATCCACCATACCGGCCATCAGTACCGGACTGCTGGGCATATTAACGGGTTCTTTTATTAAAAAAAGTCCGCTTACCGGAGAAAAGAAGTCGTTGTGGATGGCTATAGCCGGAGTTTTCTTCGTCGCTTTAGCACTCATATGGAATTTTGATTTTCCCATTAACAAAAATCTATGGACCAGTTCCTTTGTTTGCCTGGCCGGCGGACTGAGTCTTTTATATTTTTCTCTTTTCTACTATGTGATTGACGTGCTGAATTATAAAAAATGGGCATTCTTCTTTAAAGTGATCGGCATGAATTCCATACTGATCTATCTGT
>DATCAO010000589.1:0-3278 GCA_036512575.1 Puia sp. | reverse complement strand
AGCTGGTCAAAGATTTTGGTGCGGAAAAAATCGCTGGACATATGAGGAAGAAAATAATCCACGTCTGCAGGGTTCAGGTTCTTTTCCTTGAAAAGTTTGGAGAGCATGATCCCGCCCAGCGGCACGATATTTTCGCTCAGGAGTTTTACATCCTGTTTAATACTCATCAGTGACCGGGCCTGCACTTCTTCCGGGGAATAATCGAGGTAACTCTTCATTTTTCCATTCTCGAGTTTTTCACCACCCATGTACATGCACACTTCCTTGATATTGGCATAAGATACCCCCTCAATCCATTCAATTCTTAAGCTGAAGCCGTTTTTGTTTTTCTTATCAGACAACAAAAAACTTGAAGCGCCGTCCGATAACATCCAGCGCAGGAATTCCTTTTCAAATCCTATATATGGGTTATTTTCTAATTCACTGAGTTTCTTGGCTTCATCCTCGAATATCTGAGATTTAAGTGCAGATGAAAAACGTTCGGAACCCGTGGCAACCGCATGGTGGGCATCCCCTGTTTTGACCGACATATAGGCATATTTCAGGGCGTGCATACCCGCGCAGCATACGCCTGAAGGGGAAACCACTTCTATAGATTCCGCTTCCGGTAACTCGCCATGCACCATCACGGCATGCGATGGCATGATCTGATCAGGAGAAGACGTACCGCAGACCAGCAGGTCTATTTCCTTGATTTGTTTGGGATCATTATCCAGCATATTCCGGATGGCCCGGGCCGTCATTTCTGCATTTGTATGTGTGGGTTTACCCTGTTTGTCCAAAGCATAAAAACGGTTCTTAATTCCGTTGTTGCGCAGTACAATCCGCTTTGATTTAGAGGGACTTTTATTAATGAGGCCCAGGAACTCTTCCATTTCATCATTGGAAATCGGCTCATTGGGAAAATAAACAGCAGTTTTTGTAATATATACATCTTTAAACTCCATCTGCATTACCGGATTAATTCACACCTGAATAATATTGTTTTTGTCTTTTTATGCGCCCGGAAAGGAATGGTTTGAAAAAAATGGCGTCCACGGTCAGGATAATGGGGGCGGCTATAAATAGCGCAATTAAAAGATAATATTTGAATGCAACAAGCCAGGCATCTCTTTTTTTGCGTTTGGAAATGATGCCTGCCCAGACCTTAAAAATCTTGCTGGCCTTGCTTTCAATAAACATCAAATTATATTTCACCGGCACGGCGCCCTGTTTTACCATCTCCTCCTGAAATCCTTGCCAGTTCGAACTTTCAAGATAGGGAATCGCGGTCATCCCCAAGTTTTTTGTATTCAGAATATCGGCTTCTGACACGCCGGGAATGGGAAAGATATTGAGGTAACGATCTTTTTTCGCTTTAAACATCCAGTGAAAGATCGTGATAAAACTGATGAAATTATGGTGCCGGTCAACCAAGGCAATATTCCCCACCAGCCGTGCGTCCATGGATCTTAAAACCGGTTTGATTTTCTCCATGGCACTCAGCCACATATTCCTCGCGCCGGTGATGGTAATGACAGGTGTATTTTTTGCGATTTCCCTGAATCGGGGGTCAAACATCAGGGTATTAGACGGGATACTCGGTGACAGAAACCAGGCCTGGTAACCCAGGATGATCAGGTCGTACCGGGATTCGGTAAAAGTGATGGGCTGAAGTTGACCCGGAACTTGGTTTACACAGTCGGGCATCACGCTGAAAAAGGACTTTCCCGCCCAGGGGAACGGATAAGCGGACTCCGGGTAAATGCGTAGCTTGTCCACACTAACCCCGGCTTCCCGGAACGGCATGGTAAAATGATCTATAATTTCCTCTAACTGACCGGATTGTGAATAAAATACCGCTAATACTTTTTTACCCATTGTGGAGTCGAAGTTAAGAAAGATCGAGCTTTAAAAACTTCGATTTTTTACTGTAATTGGTAATCGTTTGCTGAAGACCTCCCGGCAGCGATGCATAGTTTTTTCTGATCAGCGCACAGTCCTTTTCGATGTCTTTGTTATAACCCAGAACGCCCGGTGCGTGTTCCTCAATCATGAGTCTCAGGAAGTGGAATTCCGTATTCTCCGGATCCTGTTTAATGGCTGCCTCCAGCATTTTATGGCCTTCTTTAAAATAATGGAGCTTGGCCACCGCATTGCCAATAAAACTTGCGCGTTTCATCATCATGGCACCCATAAAGGCCGGCTTCAGATCTGCCGGTGCTGATTTCAATTCTTCCAGCTGGGAATTGACCAGCGCTTTATCGGTTTCCTCCATGGCTTTGTAGAAGGCGGAGCGGTTGAGATCAGTTGGCGGTTGGCGGTTGGCGGTTGGCGGTTGATGGATGATGGTTGGCGGTTGCCGGTTGGCGGTTGGCGGGTGATGATTCTCGCAGTTAGCGCTTGCCGCTAAATAAATTGAGATTAACAATATAAAGAATATCAGATATTTCATGTTCTGTAGAATGATTTGATCCGCCAACCGTCAACCGCCAACCGCATTGCGCTTGTCAACAAACTTCACCGCCTTCCTCCCTGCACCCGGGAACTGCAGTTTATGCAATTCTTCCGCAGTCGTATAATGAATCTGGGGAGTTACCCTCAGCTTGGCCTGCAGATAGGAACGGATCCGGTGATCTGCCTCTACAGAATATTCGACAGGCAAGAGGTGCAACAACACTTCATCCGTGCCGATTTCATTGGAAAAAACTTCGGCAACAAAATCGGTAATGTCTTCCATACCCGTGAGTAAATCAAAAAGCGCCGGCGCAAAAAGCGTGGTGCCTTTGAATTTGATCATCTGTTTTTTCCTTCCGATTACCGGAGATAAACGAAGCGCGTGACGTCCGCAGGAACAGGATTCAGTATGTGCAATACAAAGATCCCCGGTTTTGTATCGCAGCAATGGCATGCCCTCCACACCCAGTGTCGTAATGGTCACTTCACCCGCAACTCCCGGAGGAACCGGCTGATGCCGGTCATCCAGCAACTCCACAATCAGCAGGTCGGGCTGCAGGTGACCGCCGCAACCGGATTCACATTCCGTAAAAGCGGTTTGCATTTCTGTGGAAGCATAAGTGGATATCAATTGAATATTCCAGGACGCTTTTATTTTTTCTCCCAGGATATTCAGGCTGAAATCATTTTGCCGGATATTCTCACCAATACAAATGGCCTTCCTTACAGAAGTAGCGGCCGGGTCGATCCGGTGATCCGCAGCATACTGAAGCATTTTTAAAATAAAGGAAGGTACCGCCACCAATACAGTTGGCTTCAACCTGAAAATGGTTTCCCACTGC
>DATCAO010000588.1:0-12090 GCA_036512575.1 Puia sp. | reverse complement strand
TAAATGGATTCATCGCAACCCTCGTCGTACCGGGAGCTCCATTCCCTCCGGCCCTGCATAACAAACAATTTTGCGGCATCGTATGGTGTTATACCGGCGATATGAAAAAAGCGGAAGAACTATTCAAACCCATACTGGCCTTGAATCCGGTGTTCGCACATGTTGGTGAAATGCCTTACCCGGCCATTCAGAAAATGTTCGACGGCATGCTGCCTCCGGGTTTGCAATGGTACTGGAGAGCCGACTTCTTCAATGACCTGGGCTCTGAAGTGAGGAAAATCCATCGCGAATTCGGATCGAAGATACCGACACCACTTTCGCAGATGCATCTCTATCCGATCACCGGCGCAGCTGCACGCACGCCGAAAGATAAAACGGCCTGGGCCTATCGCGACGCAAAATATGCCGGCGTCATCGTCGGTGTGGATGCCGATCCGGCCAATGCAGAAAAAATTACCGAGTGGTGCAAGGAATATTGGGAAGCATTACATCCTTATTCTGCAGGAGGCGCATACCTGAATTTCATTCAGGATGAAGGGCAGGATCGCATCAAAGCCAGTTATAAAGACAACTACGAACGCCTAACAAAAATTAAACGGAAATACGATCCCGAAAATTTCTTCCGCGTCAACCAGAATATTTTACCAAATGAAACGGATTGATTGGTAGTAAAATGGGCCCTAAAAGGGCCCTCTATTCATTTTTCCATTATTCGAAAAACCCAATTTCCAAAAAACTGTGTTACCTGCAAAACAGAAACCAATCCATCTGATTTTGCTCCATTTTTAGAAATGCATCAATTCCTCACCAGGAAACTTGTCGCTTTGGATACATTACCCGATGAAAAACCTGCGTAATAAATTCCTGGTGTTAATGTATGAGGAAAATATATGGTGAACGCCGTCTGGTTAGAACTGCTGCGCGTGATCACATTCCCGAGTTTATCATAAATCACGATGGACCAGGGCTGGGTCATTTTGCTTTTTATTTTTCCTGAAAGCGTGACACCATTCGTCGGATTCGGATAAATCTCGATGTCTTTTTTTGGTGAACAGCAGCTCCTGACGAAAATGATCTCCGAATATTTTGATTTCCCGTCGAGGTCTGTTTGCCTGATGCAGAAATAAGAAAGATCATCGCTCATGTTGTCTGGAATAAAATGATTATCCTGACGTGTGGAAGCGTTGCCCTTGCTTTTCACGGTTCCTACCGGCTCCCAGCTGTTTCTGTCTGCACTTTTTTCCATGGTGAACTCATCATTATTCAATTCATTGGCCGTGCTCCAGTCCAGTACAACCTGGTCGTTTTTGCACAGGCCGGTAAAGGAGGCGAAATCAACGGGCAGGATAATCGAACTGCTGGTGGAAATGAACGTGGCCATCTGCGCAACCCATTCACCACTCGCCACGGTGAACCCTGCATTGTATGAAGCGATATTATAGGTGGTGGTTTTGTTTCCGCTGCTCACCGGATTTCCGTTTCCGATCGCCACCGCATTCATATCGAGCGGGTCACCGACCGAAAGGATACCTGAATATTCGCTGATATAAATCTGCGTAAAACTTGTCGGCGCTCCTGAAATTTGTGCGGTCACTTTTATTGCTCCTCCACCGCCGATAATATTATATGCATACCAGAGTTCCGCCCGGTAATCGACGCCATGCCAGTTGGTCGGTCCGCTGATCCTGGCATAACTGTTCCCTTTGTTGTCGGTAACTGACGTAACACTCCTCGCCTGGTTGTCCCAGTCCACATGCACAACGATCAGATTTCCTGAAGTACTCGCGGCAGCAAAAGTACTGGCAATGGTTGTCGCCGCCGATACCTGGAACAGGGTGTTGGTTTGAACATGGGTCTGCGCAAGGCTTCTGCCGGCAGACGCAAAGAAGAGGATATATATAAAGAGTATAAATCGTTTCATAAGGATTTAGAGTTTTACCGTCCACCACTGGGGTTAAAGGAGTATTCCGGATTTTAATAACCTGACTATCAAATGATTGAAAATTCCGTATGGCCCTAATTGTCCCAAATCAGGTTTTCATTCCCAAAATGAAATGATGGATATATCTTTATACCCTAAGCGTAACCGTTATGCCGATATACATGGATGTGCATGATGTTTCCGGAGCCGAAGCCATCGATCTGGCCGAAGCGCACCGGAAAGACATACTGATTCAGGGCAAATACCATTGTAATTGCATGACCTATTGGTTCGATGAGGTCAAGGGAAATGCATTTTGTCTCATCGAAGCGCCAGATAAATTGTCGATGACGGGCATGCACAAGGAATCGCACGGGTTGGTTCCGAATAAAATCATCGAAGTCAATAATGATGTGGTGGCCGCCTTCCTCGGAAGAACCGGTGATCCGGAAGACGCAGAAATCACGGATACGGGACTCAAGGTATTCAGCGAAACCGCTTTTCGTTTCATCCTGGTAACCGAGCTGAAAGACCCGGTATTGTTGCAGCACGACCTGGGTGCACGGAAATCGGCCGACCTGGTGGAAAGATTGAATGCAGTGATCAGAAGAGAATTGTCTGCTTTTTCAGGACGCGAAGTGGAACACGCCGGAAACGGATTCATTGTTTCTTTTACATCGGCGGTAAAAGCCGTTTCCTGTGCCCTGGCCATCCAGAAAAATATAACGGCTGCAGATAAAAAATTGGCTTCATTTAAAATCGGTATCGGTGCCGGAGATCCGATCGAGAAGAGTGATAAGGTATTTGGCGACACGATTCAAATGGCCAGCCATCTTTGCACCGTCAGCCACAACAACAATCAGGTTCTCATTTCCACCACAGTTAAAGACATGTTGCCGGCCGACCTGGTTCGGAAGAACAAGGCTGCCATCAAATCGTTACAACCACAGGATGAAACATTCCTCATAACCCTCTTCGCCATTCTCGATAAGCACTGGCAGGATTCCGATTTTGGAGTCACCGAGTTTTGCAAAGCCATCTCCATGAGTAAATCCCAGTTGTACAGGAAGACCATCGCGATCTGGGATTTGTCGCCCATTCAATTATTAAAGGAGTTCCGTTTGAATAAAGCCGTGGAACTTTTGAAAGGGCATCGCGTAAATGTTTCCCAGACTACTTTTGATTCCGGATTCACCAGTCCTTCCTACTTCACCAAATGTTTCAAAAAGAAATTCGGACTTCTACCCGCCAATTACCTCAGCTCACTGTCATAACATCCGGACTCGCGCCTCGCGCCTCGCGCCTCAAGCCTCGAGCCTCGAGCCTCGGGCCTCCCGCTACGGGCATGGTTTAAAATTACCATTCAATGAACGAATCGTTATAGTTAAAAGTAAATAGCAGAAGTACATTTAACTATTCCTAACAGCAAAACAAAAACACATGAAAAAGATTTCAAAACACCTCAATCTGCTCCTCGTAGCTATGCTCCTGGTTACTGTTTCCGCCTTCGCACAAGATTCAAAAGTTGTGCAGACATCCAACAAAGCGATGAAGACCTACGTGATCGAAAGGGACATACCCGGCGCAGGTCAGTTCACTCCGGCGAAGCTGAAAGCGATTTCCCAAACTTCCTGCACCGTATTGACCGCAATGGGTCCGTCCATTCAATGGCTGCACAGTTATGTAACGGCAGATAAAATTTTCTGCGTGTACAAAGCAGAAAACATTGAGTTGATTAAAGAACACGCGAAGAGAGGCGGATTTCCTGCTAATGCCATTTATGAAGTGGACGATGTAATCAGTCCCGAAACGGCAAAAAATTAATTGGGTCTTTCTTACGATCTGTTTTTAGCGCTGATTAATTTTTATGAGTCAGGATCGCTGTTTTCTGAATCAGGATGGCTGTGCCGCCGCGTACAGTCGTCCTGATTTTTTCGTAATAAGAAATTCCACGCAGCTGTGATTTTTCCTAACCGGAAATTCCTGGCTACTGTGAACTAATTGTATCAGGCAGATGTTCACTACTGTTCAATCGAATATCTTGTTTCAACCGGAACACCTTTAGTGAGCGTTTGGTAAACAACACAATATCTTTCGGTCAGCTTGGCGAGGCTTTCCATTTGTTCGGCCCTGGCATTTGTTTTCAGTGCGAAAGAAAGCCGGATCGATTTAAAACCCACGGGTGCTTCTTTCGACACACCGAGGGTTCCTCTGAAATCCAGGTCTCCCTCAGCTTTCACCATTCCATCCGGAATATCCATACCGATCGCCGTGGAAACAGCACGCAGCGTAACACCGGCACAGGCCACCAGGGCTTCCAGCAATAAATCTCCTGAGCAGGCGAGCATGCCCGTGCCGCCGGTTGCCGGATGCAGTCCCGCTTCGATGATTGCGCGACCGGTTTCCACTTTGCAGGAAATACCTTCACCGATTTTTCCTTCGGCTCTTAACGTGATCATCGCCGATTCTGGTTCTGCTTTATATTTTTCTTTGATGGGAGCTTGTAATTCTTTGAGTTCTGCCGAATTCATGGTAACCTGTTTTTCAATTAAATATAATGAATAGTCAAATGTAGGATCTTATCCGCCGCCTACATATTCTTAACCCATTTGATAAAGGTAGATTTCCAGCCGGAATAGGGAAAATACCTGATCGGGAATTCCAGCCAGGATGGTTTCTGTACAATACTTTTATAATGGGAGAATGTTCTGAAACCTGCTTCACCATGGTAACTGCCCATGCCACTGAATCCAACGCCGCCAAAGGGCAATTCAGGATTGGCAAAATGAAAGAGCACGTCGTTTACCGCACCTCCGCCAAAAGAGATTTCGCTGAAAAGTTTTTTACGAATCGCGTTGCTTTCTGAAAACAGATACAAAGAAAGCGGTTTGGGCCTGGATTTGATGAATGCGATCGCGCTGTCTAAATCTTCGTAGGGAAGCACGGGCAAAATAGGACCGAAGATTTCTTCTTCCATCACCGGATCGTTGGGACCAATGCCTGTCAACACCGTGGGCTCCAGCCACCTGGTCGCGCGATCATATTTTCCGCCTGTATAAATATTTTCCGGCCTGATCAGCGCAAGCAGCCGGTCCAAATTTTTCTCGTTGATGATCTGAGTATAGTTCTGATTGACCAGTGCATATTGTGCGGCATGGATTTCTGTCTTCAGTGCTTCAAGAAAAGCCTGCTCAATGGTTTTATGCACCATCGCATAATCCGGAGCGATGCAGGTCTGGCCGGCATTCAGGAATTTACCCCAGACCAGTCTCTTCACGCAGAATTTTATATTGGCGTCGGCGGCAACCACCAGGGGACTTTTTCCTCCCAGTTCCAAAGTGACGGGCGTTAGGTTATTCGCAGCCGCCTGGTAGACGATCCGGCCGACCTTGGGACTTCCTGTAAAAAAGATCTTGTCAAATTTTTGTGCAAGCAATTCCGTTGTGGGTTCTATGCCGCCTTCCACAACAGTGAGAAATGCCGGATCAAAATACGCTGCAATCATCTTGGCCATGGCTGCGCTGGTATTCGGCGTCATCTCACTGGGTTTGAGTATGGCGGTATTGCCTGCAGCGATTGCAGAAATCACCGGTGTGATGGTTAGGTTGATGGGATAATTCCAGGCACCGATCACCAGGCAAACACCCAATGGTTCGGGGATGATATAACTTTTCCCCGGAAAATTGAGCATATTGTTTTCAACTCTTTTGGTAGATGCCCAGCTCCGCAGGTTTTTAATGGACGCATCCAGGTCTACGTATATGCCGAGGAACTCGGTGAGGTAAGTATTGAAAGCGCCTTTCTGGAAATCCTGGTAAATCGCTTTCGTCAATGCGGGTTCCCAGGCCTTCAGTGCGGTTTTCAATTTTTTTAACTGGTCAATGCGGTATTCGATCGGTTTGGTCAGATTACTGTTAAAAAATTCTTTCTGTTTATTAACAATCGCTTCCATGAAAGAGGTTTTTCTATTAAGAAATCTCAGGCCGTTTTTCTTTCTAAAAGATAAGTATTATTCTGCAGTTTCATTCGGGTACATGCCGAAAACCGTTAGGGAATTGATTTCCACCAAAGATTGGCTCATCGCTGCCCTTGGATGGTTCCCGATAATATCTAATGGTGTTTACAAATACATTTGCACTCTATTTATCAGTTAGTAAAAATTATTTTATGAAAAAGTTTTTTATTTATGCCTTCACCATGATTCTCGGAGGCAGCAGTTTTGCAAACAGTCCCAGTCAGTTTCTTAAAGCACAGTCAGCCGGTTTGAGGGGCGTTTCACTTCCGGTTGCATTTACCGATCGCGGGGACTTTAGTGAATCCATTCTCTACTGGTCAGCACTGGAAAGCCGCGAAGCTTCCGGATTGTTCTTACCTGATGCCAAGGCTGTAAAGGCCCGCGCACTTACTGATTTCCAGGTCAGGTTCAATGATGTGAGCGAGGTGAAATGGTTTTCAGACAACAATGGTTTCACGTCTTATTTTACGAAAGATGGTTTTAACGACCGCGCTTTTTATAGTAAGAACGGACGCTGGATGTTTTCTGTGATTTACCAAACAGAAAACCAGCTTCCGAAAGACATCAGGGCCGCTATTAAATCTGTTTATTACGACTGGAAGATCACCGTAGTGGAAGAAGTTCAGTCCTCGCAGGGAAAAGGATTCCTGGTGTACCTGGAAGACAAATCAAATATCCGGATCCTGAAAGTGAATGCAGACAGTGAGATCGAGATCATGATGGATTTGTTGAAGCAATAGGATAAGCAATCCTTGTTTTGGTAAGGACGCTCCGGGGGTGGGGCGTCTTTTTTATTTTGTACCTCTTCAAAAAATTCAAACACCTTTCAGTATCCGCGCCGCTCCGGCGAAAGGAACGGGCTGAATGGTACCATCTGCTCCCGGCATGCCATATTGAATGCCGGCGTTCAATAAGAACCCAACCGCCTGATTTAAGGTAGCCCGGCGATCAACGAATCAGTAAAAAGCTGCCTTTGGCCAGGATTTCCCCGTTCAGATCCTGCCCGCTTATAATATATACAAAGGTTCCGGTGGGCACCGGCATGCCATTGAAGGTTCCATCCCAACCCCGGCCGATATCCTTTGTACTGAATACCCGGGTACCCCAACGGTCGTAAATAGAAAAGTCACGCAGGGTCATGGTGGTTTTGGGCGGTATCCGGAACAGATCATTCTTCCCGTTGCCATCCGGAGTAAAAGCATTGGGCATGGCCAGGTGAAAATAGACTTTCACGAGCAGGCTTTTTTCAGAAATGCAACCGTCCGATGCCATGGCCACAAGCTGAAATATTTTGCTTTCCGTTAAAGGAATCGTCATGGGGTCGAGTGTATTGGCATCGATGAGATCCGATGCCGGCTGCCAGTTATAAGAAATAAAACCGTTGTTGATCGTAGCCTGCAACTGTGCCTGTTGTCCCGGACGAATCAGGATGACGGAATCGGCAAAATGAATCTGCGGTGCGGGTTTTACTGTGATGATTTCTGTGTTAGAAGAAACCCATTCATTATTTCCGCAGGCAGCATCTGTGGTCATTATCATACAATTCACCTGGTCGCCATCGGATAAATTCCAGCCTGTGAAAACATACTGATTTCCATTGACGGTATTTCCATTCCATTGCCACTGATAAGAGATAGTTGTGCCGGCATTTTTCGGAGTGGCGGTAAACAAAACAGAATCGCCCGGACAAATAGCAGGCGGAGCCGCATCAATTTGTACCGTGGGCGCCGGTGTCGCACTCACATGAATCACCATGGTATTGGACAAAGCGATTGGCGCGGCGAGACATAATTGACCCGGGTCTGCAGTAATCCGGCAGCTGATATTGTCGAGATCGGATAGTCCGCTGCTGCTAAAAGTATTTAGATTATTTCCCACCGGATTTCCGTTTTGCATCCATTGATACAAAACATTTGTACCGGCATTGCTGGCTGAGGCACTGAATGTCGCCAGGCCTCCGGTACAGATATTGGTATTGGGCGAACTAACATTTACCGCAGGCGTTACCGCAGGCCTGACATATATGATGATGGCGTTGCTGGTAGCTGTTGAAAGCAGCGGACAAATTTTTCCAAGCGATGAGCTCACCTGGCATTCAATAATATCATTATTATGGACAGAGTCCATCTGATACACGGAACTGGTGGCTGTGGTCAGATTTCCATTCACTGTCCATTGATAGGTATCTGCCGGTGATCCCTGTTGAACCGTTGCGGTAAATTGAACAGGGTCTCCGGAACAAATCGTTGTGGCGCTCGCTGTGATCTGAACGCTGGGTTTGGCGTTGTCGGGAATCACCATCCTGATCCGGTGATAAACCTGGTCGTTAAAATAAAGAATTCCCGAAGCGTCCATCGCGGCATTTACCATATCGGCCAGGGGTTTACTGGTTGCCGGCACACAGTCGGGCCCATAACCATAATAACCGTTTCCTGCCAGTGAATTCAGGATGCCGGTAGTCAGATTAATTCTGCGAATCCTGAGATCATTCTCGTCAGCGAAAACCGGGTTCCCGGTATTGTCCATGAAAACGTCGGAAGGATTTTTGAGACTGGTCGCAGTGGCCAGTTGTCCATCCGGCGAAAGATTATTTTTTCCATCGCCGGCGACGGTGCTTATGATTCCCGTTGCTTTGTCGATTTTCCGGATGCGCTGATTGAAACTGTCGGCGATATAGATATTTCCGGATGCATCGATGGTTAATCCCATCGGATTGGCCAGACTGGCATTGAGTGCCGGTCCGCCATCACCGGCAAAAATATATTGTCCATTGCCTGCAACCGTTGTAATAATGCCTGTGCTCATATCCAGCTTGCAGACAATATTGGTTGTGAGACTGAATAAAGGACCGTTGTGTTGGGAGAGAAAAATATTGCCGGAAGCATCGAGGGTAAGGCCTCCCGGCAACATACCTGAAGTTTTGGCGATGCCTCCGCTGATATAATTAAATGTACCGTCTCCGGCGATAGTGTTGATGATGCCGGTGGACAGGTCGATGCACCGGATGCGGAAATTCCAAAAATCAGAAAAATACAGGCAGTTCCTGTTGTTATCAAAACACATAAAATACGGGCCGTTGATGGCCGCATTCAGTGCCAGACCACCGTCTCCCGAAAATCCCGAGACACCGGTTCCTGCGATCGTGGTAATGAAACCCGTTGCTTTGCTGATTTTCCGGATGCGCTGATTGCCATAATCACCGATGTATAGGTTGCCGGCAGCATCGAGACAAAGTCCGATGGGCACATTCAGTTGTGCATTTCCCGCCGGTCCGCCATCTCCCGTAAACCCGGCTGTGCCGGTTCCAGACAGCGTGGTAATGATCTGGGCTTCGCAACAGAAAGAGTTGCAGAAGAACAGTATGGCAAGAAAAATGCCCTTATAAATGGTGGTTGTTTTTTTCAAGGTTCCGGATGGGTGTCAGGGTCTCTGCCCGGGCAGGATTGGGTTAAAGGGTTATGCATGTGTTATTGTCAATAACGCGTTAAATATATAAAATATTAGGCAGGGATGAAAGGGGGGTAAGAGTTTATACTTAGCAATCTAATAGCTACACAAATCCAGAATAGTTTGTTATATTAATAGAATGAAAAACGTCTTGAATGGGCCACCTGATTCATTTAGCGAATTGTCCTGGTCCTGGATAATTTACTTTCTTTCACCGGTTTTTTACTTAATTATTTCAGGATGTAACAAATCAAACCAAGACCTGACGCCGGGTTATAATGTATATATGTCGGGAACTTTAAGCGGGAATGCTGTCTATTGGAAAAACGGAGCTCCCGTATTTCTCAGTGAAAGAGGTAAAGCCTATTCCATTTTTGTTAATGGATCGGACATATATGTATGTGGGTCTATTGAAAAGGATAATAATTCTTTTGGGACTAATTGGGTTAGGGTGGAGTCTCTTGCGAGTTATTGGAAAAACGGGAAGGTGGTTTATTTAGAAAATCAAGCCTGGTCAGAAGCGACGGGCATGGCCATTCAGGGTGATGATATTTATATCGTCGGTTTTATCGCTGAGTCCGACAGCGTATGGCACCCGGTCTATTGGAAAAATGGCGTTTTAAATTACCTGTCACCAGAATCAAAAGGCTCTGCCACGGGAATAGCAGTGAGTGGTCAGCAGGTTTATATTTCCGGTAATACTTATGGTAATAGCAGCGATTCCGCGATCGTCTGGGAAAATGGTAAAAAGGTTTTTTTCGGAGAAATTGGCCCAATGAATGCGGTCGGTTACAATGGAACTGACATGTTTGCCACGGGTTATTTATATGGGGTACCGATGTATTGGGTGGGCAATAAGAAAGTGGAATTGTACAATAACGGTATTCCGGACGCAATTGCGTTTTCAGGTACTGATGTCTATTTCGGCGGCACGGTCAGACCAGGCCTGGATGATAATTACGCGGCTATTTGGAAAAATGATTCCCTTACAATCCTTACTGATCAATATACAAATTCAAATGTTTCGGGGATCGCAGTCGCAGGAAAAGACGTTTATGCGGTTGGGTATATCAATGACGAATTTATTAATTTTTCACCCGTTTACTGGAAAAATGGAGTTATGGTTAAGTTGGGAAGTAATGGTTGGGTTTATAGTATAACAATAGTCCGGTAAACCAGTTTCACCGCAATTACAAACCAGCAATTCAGCGCAGACTTATGATACTATATAACATATGACGGCACTAAGAATTATTCCACTTTTGCTTGCGACACTTCTATCTTGTTCTGCACCAGACAATAAGGGCAAATCTGACTTGCCTCCAACTACTAATGACAGTTCGGTCAACGTGAAAAATCAGGAGCCAAAAGTTGAAAATTCTGACACCCTAATCATTTACAAAAAGGCGGCTGTTTTCTTTTCGCCTGACACGATGCAAATTGCCAAACGAAAGATGGAGATTGGCGAAGATAATTTTTATGCTGGTGCTGATGATTATTTGAATTATTTGCAAACCTCACACGACTTTCTTGACAGTGTTAAATTGCTAATTCTTGATGCGAAAGACAAAAAATATTTGAAATTCATTCGATACGACAAATCACAATCCATTATCAAACTGGATACTTTAAAGGAATTATGGGGCGTCTATCTTTTCGATCCCCGCGAAAAGGAGAAACTGGCTGCAATGACAACTATCGACGAGGATTATAAGGACTATTTCAAGTAATCAATCTGTGAAAAGAATCCTTTTAATTTCCACTTTCATTTTTTGTTGTAAATCTGGTGCATTTTCCCAGTTATATTCTGCTGAAGCGCATGTGGTAGACCAGTTGAAAAACTTTGTATCCACTTACGATCCTGAGAAAGCGTATGTGCAATTCGACAGGCCTTACTATGCGGCGGGTGATACCATTTATTTTAAAGCGTATGTAACCCAGGGCGGCCGTCATAAACTTTCGATATCCAGCGGGGTGTTGCATGTGGATTTAATAAATCCTGAAAATAGAATTGAACAATCGATCCGGTTGCGACTGGACAGCGGGGTTTGCTGGGGCGACTTTGCGTTGCCCGATTCATTACCCACGGGAAATTACCGTGTGCGTGCTTATACACAATGGATGCGAAATCTGGGTGAGCTGGATTTTTTTGATCAAAATATGTATGTTCGGTCAATAAGTAAACAGCCTGTTCCGGATCAGCTGTTCAAACAAACAGGGCATGAGAAAATCAATAATGCTGACCTTCAGTTTTTTCCGGAGGGGGGAAACCTGGTGGAAGCCGTCGAAACAAAACTGGCTTTTAAAGCGATCGGCAAAAACGGACTGTCCATTCATGCAAAGGGAGTCATTCTCGACAAAGGGAATATGCCCGTCTGCTCAATTGAATCATCGCGCCTGGGTATGGGATATATTATGTTTAAACCTGAAAAGGGCGAGCTGTATAAAGCCAAACTGAGTTTTGATGATGGAACCCAAAATACAATTGATCTGCCCAGGCCGGAAGCATCGGGAATTTCTTTAGCCGTTGACTATGATTCCAATTCAACCATTTCCATTAAGATTACAGCCAATGGGGCTTATTACCTGGCCAACCGAAACAAAGATTTTTTATTGGTGATTTATTCGGGTGGGAAAGTGATGTCGTATTCCTTCAAACAGGAAGATCCAAGAATTACGCTTTCCATGGATCGGAAATTGCTTCAAA
>DATCAO010000587.1:0-4545 GCA_036512575.1 Puia sp. | reverse complement strand
GTTTTATGCACAACCGTTTGCGCATGGTTACGGCTTCCTTTCTGGCCAAACATCTGTTGATTGACTGGCGCTGGGGCGAATCCTATTTTGCTGAACGTCTGCTGGATTTCGATTTTGCTTCAAACAACGGCGGATGGCAATGGGCAGCGGGATGCGGCTGTGATGCGGCCCCGTATTTCAGGATTTTCAATCCTTACCTGCAACAGAAAAGATTTGATCCGGAAGAAATATATATTAAGAGATGGCTGCCTGAATATAAGGAATTGAATTATCCGCAGCCGATGGTGGATCATGCGTTCGCGCGGGCGAGGGCGATAAGCGTGTATAAGGAGGCGTTGACGGTTGGCGGATGACGGATGACGGTTGGCGGAATCAAATTACAAATTTGCAAATTATCATTCTCACATTTCATTACCACTTTCGTTCATTTCTATAATTACATATTTGCCACATTAGTCCGTTGGAGTTATTGTTGATGCATTTTTTCGTACACCAGCACTAAGGTGTCAACGGCCATCCGTCCTTCTTCTCCCAGTGAAAGACTGAATTGATTTACGTAGAGATCGATATGCTGCCGCATGACGGATTCCTGCATTTCCTGGGCATTTTGTGTAACATACTCCGACAGATCCGGATAATACACTTCGGCAAAAGCCAGGCTGTCGCGGATCAAACGATCCAGTTCCTCCCTTTCCTTTTTTGAAAACGTATTGCGCATCACAATCCCCCCAAGTGGAATGGGTGATTTTGTTTTCTGTTCCCAGAATTCGCCGAGGTCCATTTGTTTGATCAATCCTTTTTGCATGTAGGTGAATCGGTTTTCATGAATGATCACACCGCAGTCCACCTCATCGCTCAGCACGGCATTTTCAATTTCTGAAAACACCATATATTTTTTTCTTCTCGCTTCCGGGAAGGCCATCGTGAACAGCAGATTCGCCGTCGTTTGTTCTCCCGGAATAGCAATCGATAACCTGCTGATGTCTTTAAGCAGGATGCTGTTTTTTGAAATCAGCAGGGGGCCGACACCTTTACCCAGCGCACCACCGGAATCCAATAACGCATAGTGCTCCTTCAGCCGGGGCCATACGCCATAACTGACCTTGCTGACGTCCAGTTTTTTTTCGAGCGCCCAACGGTTCAACGTCTGAACATCTTCCAGGATCACTTCAAAGGAAAAGTCGCCGGTATCAATCTTTCGGTTCACGAGTGCGTCGAAAATAAACGTATCGTTCGGACAGGGGCTAAAGCCTAAAGAGAGTTTCATCAGCTTTTTCCAGTTTTTGAATTAAGGTGACCAGCGTTTGATGGAGATTATGCCCGGCTTCTTCCATTTTCCAGCGGCTTTTGTCCCGTTCCCCCAATGCATTGGAAACAGAACGGATTTGCAGAAATGGAATCTTTTCCATTAAACACACATAATGCAATGCGGCACCCTCCATGCTTTCAACAACCGGATGGACATTTCGTTGAAATCCGATAAAATCGGCCGATTTGATTTCATTTACCGTCGACCCGTCTGATTCCGGGAGGCCGGTCCAGTTCAGCAGCTTGTCGTAGGGATTGTTCAACGCTCCCCTTTGGAATGGGAACTGATCCGGTCTTTCCAGGCCCATTTCAAAAATGTCCCGGAAACCCTGCTGATCCATAACACCCAGGTCGGCGATGCGCTCTGATCGAATCGCATATACTTTGCCGGTATCATCCGGATTCGAGCTTCCGCCAAAACCCGCCTGGACCACCAGCGCGGGTCTCCTGCCGGTGAGTTTTTTCTGCAGGGCAAATGTGGCCCGCAGCTGGCCGATGCCCGTGATCAACAATTCCGGTTTCTCAGCGTTATGGTGTAATGAATTGTCGTCCAGCCATTGAATGGTTTCCCTGATTTCAAAAGTGGTGGCCGACGCGAGGAGCAGGAGCATGTGCAAATATCCGGAAACCTGTTCAATCCGGGCGAACCATTACCTTTGCAAAAATTTTGAGGGAATGGTTTTTCTCACCAGGATAGAACATTTTAATGCTGCGCACAAACTATATAATCCATCCTGGACGCGTGAAAAGAACGATGAGGTATTTGGGCTTTGCGCCAACGAAAACTGGCATGGCCACAATTACGAACTTTATGTGACGATCAAAGGTGAGCCGGATGCCGAAACAGGATTCCTGTTCGACGTGAAGAAACTGAGCGGGATCATTAAGGAGTTTATCACGGAGAAAGTGGATCATAAGAACCTCAATGTTGAAGTGGATTTTATGTCGGGCAAAATGTGTTCAACAGAAAACCTGGCTGTAGGAATCTGGAACCAGCTGATGTATCACCTGCCCGCCGGAGTTCAGTTGCACGCGGTGAAACTGTATGAAACACCGCGCATTTATGTAGAATATTTCGGATAGCCTTATGGAAAGAAAAACAGCCATTTTCAGAAAAGAACATTTCAACGCCGCCCACCGGCTGTTTGTACCGGGGTGGACTGATGCGCAAAACCAGGAGCAATTTGGAAAATGTTCCAACCCGCACTATCATGGCCACAATTATGAACTGGTCGTTAAAGTTACCGGCACACCGGATCCCCTGACGGGATACGTGATTAACCTGTCTACCTTGTCGTCTATTATTCAAAAAAATGTTCTTGCCCGGTTCGATCATAAAAATCTGAATTTGGACACAAAGGAATTTGCCCGGTTGAACCCGACATCGGAGAATATCGTATATGTTATTTATGAAATCCTGAGAAAGGAACTGGATGCTTCGCTGGATTTGTCGGTGAGACTGTATGAAACGGAGCGGAATTTTGTGGAGTATCCGGCGTGACAGGCTTAAGGCTTAAAGCATAAGGCGTAAGGCTTAAGGCCATGTTAATAGTTTTATTATTTAATAAAGGATTGGTTTGCTTCATCAACAAAAGCCTTAGGCCTTGCGCCTTCGGCCTTAAGCTTAAAAAATGTCTTACAAAAAAACTGAACAGTACGACGAAAAGACGACCACTTCCCTGCTTGGCAATTACCGGGAAATCCTGGGCCTGCTGGGGGAGGATCCAAACCGGGAAGGGTTGGACAAAACTCCCGAGCGTGTTGCCAAGGCCATGCAATTCCTGACCCAGGGATATGAATTGGACGCGCATGCCATACTGGATTCGGCAAAATTTCATGAACCCATGAGCGAGATGATTATCGTGAAGGATATTGAAATCTACAGTTTATGTGAACATCATATGCTTCCTTTTTTTGGTAAGGCCCATGTTGCCTATATCCCCAACGGATGGATCACCGGCTTAAGTAAGGTTGCCCGTGTCGTGGACGTGTTTGCGCGCCGGCTGCAGGTGCAGGAAAGGCTGACCACCCAGATTTTACACGCCATCCGGGACAGTTTGCATCCCCTGGGTGCAGCCGTTGTTATTGAGGCATCACATTTGTGTATGATGATGCGGGGTGTGCAAAAGCAGAATTCGGTGACCACCACTTCCGCCTTTTATGGCCAGTTTGAGAAAAATGAAACCAGGACAGAATTTATCAAACTGATATCTTCCAACCTGAACTGACCTGGTAAAGATTTTCTTTGTTGAGTCGGTGCTTTGTGGCAAATTTGTTTTTTAACCTCTAAGTCGAATATGAAGCATGCTTACGTTTTTCCGGGACAGGGCTCTCAGTTTCCGGGGATGGGGAAAAACCACTATGATCAAAGTGCTTTTGCAAAAAAACTTTTTGAACAGGGTAATGAGATTGCGGGCTTCCGGCTTTCAGACATCATGTTTACCGGTTCCGAAGCAGATCTGAAACAAACCAATGTTACCCAACCGGCTATTTTCCTGCATTCAGTAATTGCTTACAAGACGGTAGATAATGCAAGACCTGAAATGGTTGCGGGTCATTCGCTCGGTGAATTTTCTGCGTTGGTTGCCAATAGTGTTTTGTCGTTTGAAGATGGCATGCGCCTGGTGATCATTCGTTCATCGGCGATGCAAAAAGCCTGTATTTCCAACCCGGGTACCATGGCTGCAGTGCTTGCCATGGACGATGAACGGGTGGAAGCCATTTGCCGCGAAATAGAATCAGAAACAGGTGAAGCGCTGGTTCCGGCCAACTACAATTGTCCCGGACAAATAGTAATCAGCGGTTCATTGAAAGGCATTGATCTGGGTTGCGAAAGAATGAAGGCTGCGGGTGCCCGACGCGCAGTTATTTTGTCGGTCGGTGGTGCATTTCATTCGCCCCTGATGGAACCTGCGCGCGAAGAATTAAAATCTGCGATCGAAAAAACTACTTTTTATAATCCTTCCTGCCCGGTTTACCAGAACATTGTAGCGAAAGCTGTGATGGATAAGGAAGAAATCAAAAAAAACCTCATCGACCAGCTGACCGGCCCGGTTCGCTGGACCCAGTCGGTAGTGGCCATGATCGCCGATGGTGCAACCAACTTCCATGAGATCGGTCCCGGAAAAGTGTTACAGGGTCTGATAGGGAAAATTGATAAGACGGTGAGTGCCGCGGGAGTTGATTAATTGGCGGTTGACGAACTGCCCCGTCGCCAGGCGGGGTTGACGGTTGACG
>DATCAO010000586.1:0-8498 GCA_036512575.1 Puia sp. | reverse complement strand
TCTTTCCAGCCAAGCATATCTGCGAAATCCTGGGGCAATAAATGGTCCTGCCCGTCTTCCCACCGGAGCAAACCGAATTTCTTATAGTTTTCCGAATGCTGAATGATATATTCAGGACTTTTATTTGGAAAAGCAACATTTAAAACAGGAATAAATAATAGTAAAGGGATTATTATAAAAACGGGTCTCAAATATGTTTTCCAGTCGTTTTTTAATAGTTCACCAAGGTATGCGGATCCAAAAGCTATATAAATCGGGTAAATACCGATGGCATAATAATCTTTTGCTTTGAAATACATAAACACAACCAAAGTGAAAAACAACGACCAAAAGAAAAAACGATATGGCCTGTATGGTTTATAAATGAGCAAAGCATATAATGAAGATAAAATAACCAATGCAGAGCCAATAAAAAAAAGCAATTGAGATTGAAGGAAATCCATTCTGTTTACATTAACTAATTGGGTTTCTGCCAGTACTTTTAAATGATGAAAGACCGGGAATCCATTGTTATATTGCCATACGAGATTAGGTGAAATAATAAAAAGTCCCAGGGCTGCCGCAATATATAATTTAGGTTGTGCGAAAATTTTTCTTTGTTGTGAAAACAGTAAGGCAGGAATAAGACCCAACAAGAGAAATACAATATTATACTTATTTAAGAAGCCAATTGCGAATACCAGGGAACCAATAAACAGCCATTTTAAATTGTCTGTCTTAAAATATTTGAGTAAAGTGAAATATAGAACTGTCCAACTCAATACATCAAAAGAATTGGGTTGATACAAGGTATTAAGCCTCAAGAGTGCAGAAAACAATACACAGGTAGCACTTAATATCGAAGCAAATAAATTTCCGCCCAATTCTTCAGTTGCTTTCCAAACCACATAAATTGTCAAAGCACCATAAAGCGCAGGGAAAAATTTAATCCACATTATTGTATTCCCGAGTAGTTGAATTATACACGACGTCCAGGAAGTAAAAGGTGGAACTGAAATATAACCCCAGGCTAAATGATTAGCCTGGTCTATGTGCAGGTATTCATCTCTTTGCAAGTCATATTCAGGACTCAGCAGTAAAAACTGCAATAAGAATTTTATTGCAATAAATCCTATTAATATAATTGTACTTTTTCTCATTGAGTGATGTCTGTTAAATTCGGCCAACACTCTAATTTATAACATAATGCGCCTCGTCTGTAAAGATATTTACCTTGATACACTGTTGTTTAATACGCTGTTTCCCTCCCGCCAAAAATTTCGTCTAATAAGTAAACTGTGGTCAGCCACAGCCATCAATCCTTATTGAATGCTATTTAGTCTTTGCTCCTGCAAACAAAAACGGGCAGCCGAAAACGGTATAGAGTAGGCGTCATCTAAAATTCAAAATAATGGGAAAGATTGTAAATCAGGGTAAATCAAATCCGGAAGTTATGGATTGGTTAAATGCCCGTCAGACTACATTGAAAGTGAGTAAAACAACGGTTACTCCCGGTGGCCAGACTCTTGACTGGATCCCGATCGGGAGTCAGGGTACGGAGCCCATCGCAACGCCTCCACCGGGTGGGGCATTGATCAACCAACGGGATGAAAAAGGACCGATGCGTGATCTTCATTTTGACATCGGCGAGCAGGGACCCGAAGGACATGTACCTGTTTTGCGGCCTGATTTATCAAAATTACCGGCCACTATATCCATTAAGGATCTTTTCAACAAACGCGGCGGGGTTCAGGTGAACAGCCGCCGTAAAAACAAAAAGCCCACCGATCCGAATCCTTTCGGATATTTTCATGCATCAAGCAGTGAGACGACGAATGTATTTGGCTGTGAAAGCTGGCTGAACGTATGGGATCCGCAGATCGATATCCCTTCATCGCCGGGTGATGATCACTCGATCTCACAAACCTGGCTCCAGAATTACCAGGCGGCTCAAACCCATTCCATTGAGGCCGGCTGGACCGTTGACCTGGGTCTGAACGGCGATTTGAAACCTCATCTTTTTACTTATTACACCACCAACGGATATGGCCCGGGTGGCGATAATCTCGGAGGTTACAACCGCCTGCAGGCCGGCTGGAAACAATATCATGCAAGTATCTATCCGGGCATCCTGCTATCACCCACGAGTGTAATCAATGGCGCGCAGGTGGAACTGGGCATAAAATTTCAGCTCTGGCAGGGAAACTGGTGGTTTGGTATCCGCTATGTTTCCGGTGGCTGGATCTGGCTGGGGTATTATCCCGGCAGTTTATTTTCCGGCGGTCTTGTTAACCACGCCGAATGGGTAGCTTTCGGTGGAGAGGTGTACTCCGCGCTTTCGAATCCATGTAATACGACCGATCAGATGGGCAGTGGCGACCAGGCAGTCGGAGGATATCAACTGTCGGCCTATCAGCGAAATATTTATAATCAATCCGATGCGGGCGGGAGCCTGGTCAATTTCAATGGAGCTACAGAGGTAGATGCCGCAGCAAACAACTGCGCGCAAAATAACTACACGATTCAGGCTTTTATGAACAGCAATACGAATTGGGGAAGTTATCAATACTTCGGTGGCCCGAGTTTAAGGAGATTTTTCAAAATACCGACCGAGGGCATTTGGCAATGGGTGGATTATGGAACGATGGTCGACGATGGGGTTCATCCGTGGAATCCTGACTTTCGTTATCTGCTCACGGGAATTGTGATGGCGGATCTTGCGAAATATACAAGTGCGTCTGTTACAAAAGAAATGCTCGGCCTTGCCGCAAGACAAATTTCCGAAGCCGCGAAAGGAATCGTGAATGAGATCAAAAATCTCTCAGAAAACCTGGAGGAATAATTTCATCTCAGGAATTACCTGATACAAAAAGGGCGCGATTTTTATCGGCGCCCTTTTTTTTAAGGAAATGGGGCAGCCACGCCAACCGTCATCCGTCAACCAAGAATTACTTTCCGATACAAGAAGTATTGATCCCGATGCTAGTGGACTTGTAAAGATTTGATAAGGGATTGGTGTTGTCCCTGGTTCAAGCCCAGGGTACGAAAATACTTAATTTGGAACTTCATTTTACGTTTTTAATATAAGTTCCCTGGAAAGCAGTCCTTTTCCATTGTCCATTATAATTTCCAAAGATTTGTGTAAAACGCAGGTCTTGCTTAATCTTTTCCGTTCCAAATAAATAGCTCATTTTACCTGTAATAACAGCCATATTATCATAATACATTAAAATTTCTATGTCATTAATTTCCAGCTTAGTCATCTCTCTTTTTTTTGCGGCAAAAATTAACCATTCATTTTTGTGCTGAATTTCACCAAAGACATCACTATGCCTATACTCCGGAGCCAATAATTTACTTAAAGTTGCTGTATCACTCGTGCCCCATGCATTTGAGAAATCATACATTTCCTGAATTAATATTTTTTCCAGTGCACTGGAAGGTTTAGTTGGGGTAATTATTTTTGTTGATTGCGCAACACCTGTATAATGAGTAAGTGTAATAAACAAAATGAGATAATATTTCATGCTAAAAGATTTTAGGATTACCCCTAACATTCGGTGTCGAAGAACAGCGTGTTATTTTTTAGGCAACGGAGTTGCATGTCTCGCAACAACCTGCCACTCATCATTTTTTTTGACCCAAACATCCGTTAAAAGTGCACTGCCACTCCAATCTTTCCCGTTTATGGTTGCTACCTGGTGCCACCAAATATTCAATACCGCTGTATTGCCGTACATACGAACTTTGATTGTATCGATGCTGAACGACTGGCAATCGAAACCATGCATGGCATGTTCTATCCATGTCTCTTTGTAAACAAGTTCGCCGGCGGTTAATCCACTCGTAAGCGCAAAGTCGTCTGCAATAATTTTCCTAACCGTTGCTTCATCTTTATTTTTCCAGGCATTCATCCAATTGGTTTCAAGATCAAAGAATTGCTGTTCCGTTTTCGTTTTATTCTGGCCAAAAGTCTGCTGGAATAAAGAGAATGTAACCAATACAGAAAAAAGAAATGGTTTCATGTGTTTGGGGGATTTAGTGTGGCGGCGCCCTTTTTATTTGGATGGTATGGATGGTGGCTTGGGAGAATCTTTTGACATGGTTCCCTGCCATCCCGTAAACATCCATTTTTGGTGGTCTTTAACAAATATGGCAGTATACAGAAATTCCGCCGCAAAGTCATCTTTCATATATATCCTTGCCCTTCCCGTAATAATCCCGACATCCCCATATGCCCGGATTTTCTTATCGGATAATTTCCAGGAAAAATCATTTAAAATCTTAAACCTTGACGAATCCGCATACGTCTGCTCTTTGTCGGCCATGATGCCATCCGCGTTGATGGTAATATAGTCGCTGGCGACATAATCTTTAAAATAATCTGCATTGTGGTGAAGGATTCCAACAAACATTTTCGATTCGGCTTCTTCGAGCTCTTTGGCCGTGGAACCGGAAACTGGGGTTTGGGCTGAGGCTGAACAGGAAACTATGCAAATCATAGTCATAAGCATGAACGCTCTGAATTGATTCATGAGTTTGTTTTAAGGTTAGATTAAAGCTAAGATAGTTTCTCCGGATTCTGATTTATTCCGCAGGTATCAAGCTCATCGTATCATTAGGTATCCTGCCGCATCATTGTGGCCTATCATCCGGCCACTAAATAAAAACCCTTAAAAGAAATCCCGAACCAGGTTCCTACTCAATGATGTTGATCCCGGCGGCGACATATCCGGGGGGAAATGTTTCAAGGCGTTGGCGAGGGACATTCGCACTATGTACGCTGTGTCGTCGATCAATATAATTTTGGTATAATTTTTTTCGGTGGACAGACCGGCGACCTGCATGGGGTCGACTCTTTTCAATACTTTTTCTTTCTTGACAACCGTCCTGACAAAAAATGGTTCCAGCATATTAGTGTGAGGTTTAGGGTTAAAATAATTCTAATGTAAAAAATATATTCCAGAGTCCCGGATGCCGGGGATCCTTCGGAATGAGTATCCGATTCCTTCGGGTTGTGTATCCGGATTCCGGATAGGCAATCCGAACCCATCCCGAAGGCGTCCGAACGACCGGCCTTTTCAGCAGAAATACTACTTTCTTAGGGTCTTATATATCCGATCACAGGTTTCGTCGAAACCCGTCCCACCATTCCTTTTACCCCGTCACAAGTCTAGTCGAACCCCCCCCACATTCCCTGAAAAAAGGGGTTTTAGCGAACTACTTTTGTTGTATCAGTCACTGATAGAGGAGCTTTTCACACAGGACTACCGGGAGG
Source organism: Puia sp. (assembly GCA_036512575.1). Lineage (GTDB taxonomy): Bacteria > Bacteroidota > Bacteroidia > Chitinophagales > Chitinophagaceae > Puia. Next base: position 3,241 of record DATCAO010000586.1, on the reverse strand, counting down.
TGTGAACCCGGGAATCCTCTCCGCTGGCGGTGTTTGGTAAAAGTAAATCAGATTTAATAACTATTAAAAACCATGTAATATGGCCAATTCAAACAACGGCATCATTGCCGGTAAATTGAGAGGAACCCTCGGTAAAGAACTCGTGTTTCGCGAGTGGGAGGGAAAAACAGTAGTCGCCAAGGCCCCTAAAAAAAGAACGGGTCCGGACACTGCTGCACAGTTGAAAATACAGGAGAACTTTCTGATGGCAACAAAATTTGCCAGTTCAGTAATGGAAGGCAAGGATCAGGGTATCAAAGATGCCTATAACGCGGCCCGCAAGCTCAGGCAAAACCTGTTTAGCAGGGCAGCTGCAGATTTCATGTCTCCTCCGGTTGTTAAGGAAATCGACACCAACGGGTACACGGGTGTGGTTGGAAGCACGATAAGGATTCGCGCGATAGACGATTTCCGGGTAACGGGCGTACTGGTAGCAATTGTCGCAGCCAGCGGCACGCCTCTGGAAAAAGGCAATGCCGTACAACAGACCAATGGACTTGACTGGACCTACACGACTACGCAGGCAAATGCCGTGCTGGCCGGTAGTAAAATCAGTGCCATTGCAACCGATGTTCCCGGTAATACCGGAACACTGGTAGTGACGTTGTAGTGTTTTTTCAGCGGGAAGCTGCATCCCTTAGTGGGTGCAGCTTCCTTTTTAACATCACAGATTCATCGTTGCGCTAATTTTTATCAGAATTAGAAAGTCCGATTTTCCAGAATTGCAACATAAGCGAAACTTTGAACCTCTTACATCACTGTTACGACCGTGCCGCCAATTCGGGGAAAAAGCCGGCCGAACGAACGGCAATGATCTGGTTCAAGACCTTCCTGTTTCAGTAGTTGTTCAAAATTCTGAACCCCGTCTTCCGAAACGGCTACCAGCAGTCCGCCGCTCGTCTGAGGGTCCGCAAGCAGATCCCGCTGCGCATCCGATAACGCACTTACTTTGTGACCATAACTGGTCCAGTTGCGTTGTGTGCCACCGGGTACACAACCTTGCAAAAGGTATCTGTTCACGGACGCAAAAACCGGCACTTTTTCAAATTCAATGCTGGCAGAAAGATTGCTGCCTTCACAGATTTCCATCAGGTGCCCGAGTAATCCAAAACCTGTAACATCGGTCATTGCTTTTACCTGGCTAAGGTTCCCGAACTTTTCTCCAAGGCTGTTCAGCGTCACCATGCTCTTTAACGCAACCCGCGCATCTTCCGGCAAAAGGATACCTCGTTTTTGCGCGGTTGACAAAATTCCCACGCCCAGCGGCTTGGTCAGATACAGGCGACAACCAGACTCAGCTGTCGCATTTCGTTTTAGCTGCGAAATGGGAACAATTCCATTCACCGCCAATCCGAAAACCGGTTCCGGGCAATCGATGCTATGGCCGCCTGCGAGGGTTATCCCGGCTTCAGCACAAATGACCCGCGAACCCTCCAATACTTTTTGCGCCAACTCTGGCGGCAAATTCGCAATCGGCCAGCCGAGAATCGCAATAGCGAGAATCGGTTTGCCACCCATCGCATATACGTCGCTGATCGCATTGGCGGAAGCGATCCGCCCGAAATCATAGGCGTCGTCCACGATCGGCATGAAAAAGTCCGTCGTTGAAATCAGTGCCGTTCCATTACCCAGGTCCAGTACGGCAGCGTCATCCCTTTTTTCGTTCCCGACTAGCAGCCGCGGATCGGCTGGAAAATTCTGGGTGGTCCGGAGAATTTCGTCCAGGATGGCCGGACTGATTTTACAACCACAGCCCGCCCCATGGGAATACCGCGTTAATTTAATCTCCTCTTCTTCTCTCATGACGCCATGTTTTATTTACGGGAATATCTGAAAAGTTGCTGGCCTTCTGCAAAATAAGTGAAGCGTTTTCGGCCGGGTTATCGCCAGGAACCGGTATCCGGCAAATGCGCTTGCCCGACCGGTTTATCAATCCGGTCTGATAGGTTTTATCATAATAAACAAGCACCCACCGCACGAATTCCTCCATCCTGTTTTCTTTGATTGCGGCGATGGCTTTTTTGGTTTGTTCCGGTCCAAGCCGCTTGCGGATCCGGTCCGTACAAAGCACCAGGAATTCTTTGTCCAGCGATCCGTATTCCTGTACCAGTGCCTGCACGCGATCTTCCAGAGGAACTTCTAAAAAATAAAGAGATGTTGATTGCATCCGGTCCCACAACGACTTCGGGATAGAACACCGGCCGATAGTCAGGCTTTCATCTTCCAACCAAATCCTTCTTGTCCGGTCCAGACGCTGCAACTCTGCCGCCAGATTATTCTCAAACTGCTCCTGCGTAGGTTGCTCCAACCGGTTGAGGCTGCCATAGGTCGATCCCCGGTGTTGCGCAAGATGTTCCAAATCGATCACCTGTTCTTCCATACCGCGCAGTTCCTGAAGAATACGCGTTTTGCCTGAACCCGTCATCCCTCCGACCACGTATAGATTTCCGGGTTCTTCTATTTGGTTTAACACCCATCTCCTGTATTGTTTATATCCGCCTTGCAGCACGAATACATCAAATCCGTAAAAATTCAGCGCCCAGGCCATGGCCTCGCTCCTCATCCCGCCGCGCCAGCAATGCACCGCCAGTTTTTTCTGCGGAGAAAAACCGCATGCCTCCCGGATAAAACCCGACCATTTCGATCCGGTAAGATCGAAACCCAATATTATCGCCGCTTCCCTTCCTGTCTGTTTGTACGTGATTCCCACGCGAGCTCTTTCCTCATTGCTAAACAAAGGCATATTCGTAGCACCCGGAACATGACCGTGCGAAAATTCAGCCGGCGTTCGCACGTCTGCCAGCGGTATCGCTTCTTCCATCTTCATGAAATCGGCGATCGTAATGGATTGAATCATATTCGCCTTCGTTCTGTTTATCAATAATCACATCGAATCCCTAACCGGATAGTTTGCCCTTACTGAGATTGATAATTATTCTATTATATCTTATCATTGTATACATTTCTTAGAAAATAATACACGCGTTCGTACCTAAAAGAAAAAAAATCCCTCAGTAATACGCACCCCGACCAAATGCTGTAGAAAGCGTCAATACCGATTTGTCTTAAGTTGCTGAGCCACCCTGTCTTTTTTACTTCTTGAAATGGGGATCTCATCGCCATTTTCCAGCAAAAAATAATCTCCTTCCGTTTTAACCCAACTTTTAATACAGTTTCTGTTTACCAAATGAGACTGGTGACA
>DATCAO010000585.1:0-2762 GCA_036512575.1 Puia sp. | reverse complement strand
ATTCTCTGGATCAGGAATCGATAAGACTGATCAAAAATTCAGGGAAATGGATATCGGGTCAAAAACAAGGCAATTCCGTATCAACATGTAAAATACAGCCCGTGAATTATACATTTGAAAACCAGTAAATGCATCACCAATTCTGTCACCTTGTTATAATCACATATGTCTTCTACCAGTAAAAAAACGCTTGTTCTTGGTGGTTCACCCAATCCGTCGCGGTATAGCTATCTCGCAATAAATAAATTGCGCGAACATCACCACCCCGTATGGGCAATCGGGAAAAGACCTGCTCAGGTAGCTGATGTAACAGTACTCCAGGAAATGAAACCCATAGAAGGACTGGATACTGTATCGGTATACCTGAACAAGGATAATCAGAAAAACTATTACGATTTTGTTATTTCCCAGCATCCCCGCCGGGTCATCTTTAATCCCGGAGCAGAAAATCCGGAATTTGAAAAAATTCTTATTGATCACGACGTGGAAGTGATTGAAGCGTGCACACTGGTTCTGCTGGCAACCGGGCAATTTTAGCCTGATGTCAGGTGCCTTCTACTGCTTGAATTCCCATGATGGGAACAATTCCATGGGCATAATTTCGTTTTATTTTTGACAGATCCCTATCCTGTCCCCAATCCGAATGCATACCCTAAAGTCCATCTTATCCGGCCTTTTCCTGCTTTTCAGTATCAGTCTGATTGCACAGAAAAAAGATGCAGTCACCGACCTTCCTTATTCAAATAAAACAGAAATCAGCGATCAGGTTCTTGAGTCCCTGTTTCAATCCACGGGTAAAATATCCATCAACCTCGCGCCCGGTTTCCGGCTGGAGGGAAATATTCAAAACAAATCATATCATGAGGATTCAGTGATTTCGCTGCTGATCAAATTGGAAAATCGGGAGGGTGCTCTGTTAAGTATAACACGTTTTAAAGAACCGAACGGTCATTTATTTTATTCTGGAAACCTGTTGAAATTGCATGACGCCGAAGGATTGGTACTTACCGAAAAAGACAATCATTATTATTTCATAGAAACACAACAAAGATTTTTAGTCTCCGAATGAAAAAATTCTCATTATATATCATCTGGAATCTGGTTGTTATAAACCATATGCAAGTATTTGCGCAGGCACCATTGCTCAACAGCTATTCTCCTGCGGCAGCTACAATATACCTGGATTTTGACGGGGCCGTGGTAGAAGGCACTCTTTGGAATGCAGATGGTAAAATTATTGCTGAACCTTCGGGTCTGAGTCCGGCAACCATCACCTGGATTCACAGGATCATTTCAGATCATTTCAAACTATTTAACCTGAATATTACTACCGAACGGGCCGTTTACGAGCGGGCACCCGTTCGCCAGCGTATTCACGTGATCATTACACCAGACGGAAGCTGGTATGGACCTGTTACAGGGGTCTCAGCCATTGGTTCTTTTTCATGGGGGAACGACACACCTGCCTGGGTATTCATCCACGCACTTTCAGATAATCCATCTTTTATAGCTTCCTGTGCAACACACCAGATCGGGCACACCCTGGGATTACAACACCAGAGCGAATACGACTCTTATGGCGTGATGATTACAGAACTGAGTGGTGGAGAAACTAATATTTTTTCCAATGAAGCACCATTAATGGGCATCCCTTTTTATAAAACGGCTGACTGGAGAGATGGACATCCATCTACAGGGGCCCATTATACACAAAGCGATACTGCCCGGATAGCCGGCGCACCTAACTACATAGGATACCGGAAAAGTGCAGGAAATAGTGGAACTGATGAAACGGCCATAAAAATTGAAAGGCAGGATCCCGGGCTGCTGGAACTCAATAGCACTGGGAATTTCAGCTACCGGCTCTTTGATGTCAACGGACGCTTACTAAAACAGGGAATGCTGACAACAGGCTACAATCGGATACCCGCGAGTATGGCCCCCGAGGGTATATATGTGTTACAGTGGTTGGGAGAATCCTCGTCCGGTTCCAAAAAGATAATGCATGATTAACAAGTATTTTTCCTACAGATATGATTTTTCGGTAAATTCGAAAAACCTATTACCATATGCTATGGCGAAAATTTAATGGCGACCTTATAGAACTGCCGATTGCCCGCGAAGTAGAAAACGCCATCCGGCGTGAAACAAAAAACGGATTTCATCTTAAAGTCTGCATTGGAACAGACTCCCAGGTCAAGGGAGCTGAAACTGAATTTGCTACCGTAATCGTTTTTTTACGTGAAGGACACGGCGGATTCATGTTCATTCATAATGAAAAAACAAAAACACGTTACAGCATTAAAGAACGTATGCTGGTAGAAGTGGCAAAAAGTATTGAAATTGCTTACGAGCTCTGTCCGCTGTTCACATTGTACAATGTGGACATGGAAGTGCATGCAGACATCAATACCAATCCGCATTTCAAAAGCAATGACGCATTGAAAGAGGCCATGGGATATATTCTGGGCATGGGCTTTGCCTTTAAAGCCAAACCCGAGGCCTTTGCCAGCAGCAGCTGCGCAAATAAAGTCGTGAACTGATTAAACGGCTGTATTTTTCCAGTCCTCATTCATTTCTCCGATTTGCCGAAGAATGTCGTTCCTTCCCGTTTTCTTTTCTGCACTGGTGATGAAATGTGCCGGCAGGAACTGCCATGTTGCCCTCATTTTTTGAAGAAATCCTTTTACATTGGCGGCTACGGTGCGTTGGTTTTCCTTGTCTGACTTTGTAAAAACAAGGGTAAAAGGTATCTCCCATTT
>DATCAO010000584.1:0-3480 GCA_036512575.1 Puia sp. | reverse complement strand
CCAAATTTTAACAGGGGGAATTCCTCCCGCAACATTTCCATCATCGGCTTGACGCCCATGGCATTACCGGTTTCAGTACATCCGATTTTTCCGAGGTACCAGTCCGGATCTATATTAAAATTTCTCCACTGGATCATTTTGAGACCGGTACCGGAAATGAGTTTACGCAATGCATCATACTCTTCCTCACTGTCCGTCATTCCCGGAAACACAAAATAATTGATGGAGGTCCATCCGCCGGCGTTCCGCACTTCGCACAAGCTGTCAACAATATCTTCGAATACATAATTATTAGGTCTGTAGTAGGCTTCGTAAACAGATTTGCGTGCTGAGTTCATACTTACACGTATCGAATTTAAACCTGCTTCACATAAGGCCCTTACAGCATTGGGTTTGGATCCGTTGGTATTAATATTAATACTACCCCTGTCCGTGTGTTTCCTGATTTCGATTATTGCATCGCGAATGGTTTCCCACATTAAAAGCGGTTCTCCTTCACAACCCTGGCCAAAACTGATAATGGGATAGGGCGCCGTTTGCAAATGCGGAACGGTAAATTCAACAATCTCTTCAGCCGTTGGGCGGAAGGTGAGTCGGTCCTGCGTGGAATGTATGGTTTCTTCCTGTGGCTGGAAAGAAATACAGCCGATACAGTTGGCGTTGCACGCGGGGCTAACCGGAACCGGGCATTCCCACCGACCAAGTGAAAGGTTTCTCGCCGCGGGGCAATGATAGGTGTTGCAGCAATTATTCATCAGGTGTTTCACCAGGCGGTTATGCGGATAGGCCTGAATTAAGGCGGCTGCCCCTGTAGCGATGGCCCTTTTATCATAACCCGCAGCCTCCTGTCGTATATCCGGTTCAATCCGCAGGGCAGGCACATAAAATTTTTCATTAAACCAGCCGGCGGCAGTATAACAAAACAAGGGCAGGGTGGGGGCATCCCCTTCCGTTTCATAGGCTGCCAGGTAGAGTCCGGTATGTGCCGGCGGTATAAAAGCGGCAACCGCCCATCCTCTGTCGCAAAGCCGCATATTCCCGGTTTGAACATCGATACCTATACCACGACGACCCGGAAGTTCATATAGTGAGCCTCCCTGAGGAATTTCTATCCAGTCTGTTTCTTCCACGGGCACTGCATCCCATCCGCTGCGGCCGCTGGCATAAAGAGAAACATCTTCGAAGATATTTCCTTTCCCGTCTGAATATAATACGTAAGGGGACATGATCACAAATTTACGAGTTTGCTGCGGCAGTATTCATTAAATTCATCTTCGTCCGCATCAGGATCATCATCATCCAATACTTCCTTTTGTATTAAAGTATTGTCTTTACAATCCAGCGTGAGCAATCCGTCTTTTAGGATCACGGTGTCCAACGCGGTCCAGGGAATTTTTTTTTTGAAGAATGTATTAATCACGACGCCATCCGGATGGAACCCGATTTCCAGCGGATATTTCGCCTGTGCTTCCAGCACTGCAAAAAATACAAACGGAATGATCAGCCATTGAAGAAAAGGCATTCCCAGCCAAAGCAGGCCGGTAACAAATAACCAGTTGCGGAAATAGAGGTCCTTTTTTTTTCGCAAGGCAAAAATATTGATCAGCAAACCGGCCAGCAGAATGAGTACGGAAATGCAAAGAAAAATACTGAGACCGCGACGGACAATCAAATAAGAAAACATAAGGAAGGAAAATAGCAACAGGAGAAAACTGACTATGTCTGTTTTTCGGGCATTGTCCCTTTTCAATGTGACTACATAGTCGTAGTGCATTCCGGTTCTTTGCGGGTTGACGGCAGCGGATTGGCAGCCATGAGCATATTGCATAGCTTCCACAAAATACGGGCGCCTACATTGGCGTCATAGTTGCTTTCACCTATGGCAATCTCGTCCAGGTCGAAACCTATAAATCGGCGACCGCTTTCGATGATTTTTTTTATGAGGTATTCGATCTGTTCAACTTCGAAACCCCCGTTTACAGGTGTTCCGGTATGAGGACATAGTTTGGGATCCAGTCCGTCCACATCAAAACTCAGGTATACACTGGCCGGCAATTGTTGAATCACTTCATCCACGATGGATCGCCAGGTATGACCCTCGAATAATTTTTCTTTGATATTTTTATCAAAAAAAACGACTACGCGCTGATTGCTGTTTTGTATAAAATTGAATTCTTCCTCGCTGTAATCCCGTACACCCAGCTGCACCAGTTTAGTAATCTGTGGAATTTCCTGCAGGGCATTATACATAATGCTGGCATGGCTGTAGTCAAAGTTTTCGTAGGCTTTCCGCAAATCACAATGGGCATCAATTTGCAGAACACCGAACTCGCCATATTTCTCTGCAATCGCTTTCATGTATCCGAGGGGAACGCTGTGGTCACCGCCCAGCAAAACGACCAGCTTGTCGTCGCGAAGCAGACTGGCGGTTTGTTCGTACACCCATTTATTCATATTGGCACTTCCCTCGTTGATTTCTTTGTGCGATTTACACATGAAACTGTTCTTTTCAATTTCTTCGCCTTTGGAAATATAATTGATATAAAGCTCTGCCTCCTTGCGCAGGTAGTCACTTTTCATCAGCACTTTCCGGTCTGGGTGACGCATGAAAATCCCCTGTCGCCAGGCATTGCCCGATTCCTCATCAAACACATCCACCTGCATGCTGGCATTGAAAATATGTTCACCTGCGCGCGAGGTACCGGATCCCGAGGAAACGGTGACCTCCCAGGGTACGGGGACAATAACGAGGCGGGCGTCTTCTTCTGAAAAGGGGAGACCGAAAATGGTATTTTTCGGATTACTTGCGATGTTGGAATCGAAGTGGGATAAATCTATCATGATATTTTTTCTGGCCTTGGAACGGTTGGCAAAGGTATATCAGGAACCGCGATTATCAAAAGTTTATCCTTTTACAAAGCTGAAGGCTTAAAGCGTAAGGCGTAAGGCTCAAGGCTTAAGGCAGAATTGGCAAATTTTAAATATCTGAATATGATCGCAGGCCCATAAAAAATATGGCCTTCAACTTTAAGCCTTACGCCTTAAGCCTGCACTTCAGCTTATATTAATATTATCCGTCAATTGCCTTTTTGGAGTACCTTTGCGGGTCATGAAACGGACCCATATTATCCTCCTGGTTTTTATTGCCATCAGCATCGGTTTGCTGGTGAGTTTTATGGGAAACCTTTCCACTTATGAAACCATTGCATCTGCACGTCAGAAGGAGGGTAAGAGTGTAACCATCATTGCCAAACTGGATGGCAGCCGGCCTATGGAATACGACCCTGTAAAAGACCCCAACTACCTGAGTTTTTATATTCTTGACACCCTGGGTAGCTACGCCAAAGTAGTTTACCATTATGGAAAACCCTACGACATGGAAAAAGCGGAGCGTATCGTACTGAAAGGAAAAATGAACGGAGACGTTTTTGAGATCACGCAAAAAGACGGAATCCTGATCAAATGCCCCTCCAAATACAA
>DATCAO010000583.1:0-4881 GCA_036512575.1 Puia sp. | reverse complement strand
TTTCCGTCCAGGCTATCGTTCAGAAAAAGAGGCATGTTGTGGGATTCAGAAAATCCCGCCTTGGCCAGGTACGATATATGCGGTGAAAGCGAACCTTTAATGCCTCCGAAAAATTCAACAACACGGGTGTTGTATAAACTGACAGGTTCCCATAACCAGGGATTTATCCCAGCCCACCTTTTAAAAGTTCCTTTATCGTAATACCCGTCGAGAGAAGCAAAAAGCGTGAACTGTTTATCGTCTGTAGTATAGTTGGCCCTGAAATTCGGCAGCAGATGGAAATTCCCCTGGTCCCAGGAAGGCGTCATTTCCAAGTGCATGAAAATATTATCGCTGTGATATACCACGGCAGGAGAAACCAGGTACAGGTTATTGTTAATGGTAGTGCCCTTCCCATTCGTATAGTTGGTCAGGTCTGCAGTGAAGCCCAGGTCAATGGCAAAATGTTCATCGATGGTTTTTTCTACGGGGATATTCACCACCAGGTCAGCTTCTGATGCGCGTGGGGTGCTGTTTTCACCAAAGGCCGTGATTTTAACATTGGGATTGTACGTGAGACCGTACGGCGTGGGCAGCGTATTGCGTAACCCGATCCTGCCGTCAAATGTGAAAAACTGTTGCTGCAGCTGGCTCTTGGCAAATTGCAGCGTATCGGGTTGAAATCCATAAAGGTAATATCCGTCTCCGCGAAAACCCAGCGCACCGTCCCATTCCAGGTTATGTGGCGCTTTGATTGTACCGCTGATGGACGCTGCCAGCATACTGTTTTCCTGGAAGGGAAGTTTACCCTTGGACGAGTACCCTTCAGCAAAAATATTGTAGAACGCATGCTGCCGGTCGCCAAAACTCAGCCCCGCCTGCACATAGGGCAGGTCCACATTTCCGGCGCCCACCTTGATATAATTGTCATTGTTCCAGTTTCTGATGGTCTCTGCTGAAATGGCGACGGGATTCAGTCCGGCCGGCTGGTAGGTCAGGGACAGAAACTGCACCGGAAGATTATATTGCAAAACCGGCCGGGCCGTATCGATGAGCGGAGCGTCTGCATTGAAATTCAGTTTGGCCGTGTTCTTCAAAGCCGGTTTAAAAGTAGACGTAATGATGATCGATTTCTTCCGGGTTGTGTCCTGCGCGTGCAGGATACCGGAAATCCCCAATCCCATCATCAGGAAACAAACAATTCCTTTCGTCATATATCTGGTGTTCAATCGCATGTCAATTTGGATTGCTGACTTTACTATTGGCTTCTTCTTCTTTTTTCACTTCATCGAGTCTCTGCTCCGCCTGCACCCGGATCTCTTCTATTTTTGCATTTTCCACCAGGCTCTGGAATGTGGCTTTAGCATTGAAATAATCTTTCTCTTTCAGATAAATATCACCCAGCAGGAAATAACTTTTGGTCACCCACAATTCATAGGATCCCGATTTGTGGATCACTTCGAAAGCTGATTTTTCCGCTTCTTTCAATCGGTTCTGATCGAACTGACATTGGGCAATCTGGAACTGGGCTTCCGCGCCATATGCCGCCCTGCTTAAAGATGCCACCGTTTTAAAATAGGGTATCGCAGCCTCGCACTTACCATCAGCCTGGTAAGATTTACCCATGATCATGCTGGCAATAATTTTATCGTCAGAGCCAATCCCTTTTTCATTGAGTAACTCTTTCGCATTATCCGCGGCTGCCGACCATTGTTGCAATTCAAACTGGCAGCGCAGCAAACCGCGCATCGCTTCCATTTTATTTTCCTGCGTGCTGGCAAAGTCTTTCAGTTTGGCGAAATAAATCTCGGCCTTCGCATAATCCTTCAGGTCGAAGAAATTGATTCGCGCGGCCTGAAGAATCGCTTTTTCAGCAAATTTATTCGGGGCTTTATCAGAAACTACTTCATATCCGCTTACTGCTTTTACCCAGTTTTTCTGGCTGGCATACATTTCACTTTTATAGAAGTTGGCTTCCAATGCATATTTGCCCTCTGGGAATTTTCTCAGGTAGTCTTCGAATTTCTGCAACGCCGCGGTGAAATTTCCATTGTTGAACTGGACCTCGGCCTCCTGGTAAGCCAGCTGGTCTTCCTGGCTGGCAGAAACCGTGATGCCCATGCCCTTGGCAAAGTTGACGTACTCACTGGTCCTGCCTTCTTCCACGTAGATAGATTTGGCATTATCGAGTGCCTCCTGTGCTTCCACCGAATTCGGATACTGCTTCAGTAATTCATTGTACCGGTTCAGGGCTTCTGCATTATTTCCCAGGTTGTAGTTGGCCAGGCCGGAACGCAGGAGAGCCCGGGGTTTCAGCGCATCGTTGCCGGTACTGCTGATCACATTTTTCAAATAGGGCAGCGACTCCCGGTATTGTTCATTGGACAAATATGTGTTGGCTATTTCCATATTGGCTTCTGCTATCAGATCAGACTGCGGATATTTTCTGATCAGGCCCGTCAGCAGGCTGATCTTCTCTGATGAACTGTTCACACCGGCGACCATGGCTTTCTGGAACGTGGCATAGTCCGAGGCCGGCCATGAATATTCCAGCACTTTGTTGTACATCGGTACCGCCGTTTTGAAATCACGGTTCATGTAATAACAATCTGCCATCCGGATATAAGCATCCTGCTCCAACGGAGGCGCATTGATACCGGGATTCCGCACCACTTCTGAAAAAAAGTTTAGGGCTTCCTTATAATTCTCCCTTTTCAGGTAGCAGTATCCAAGGTCATATTTTGCATGTTGGGGATTCACTTCGCCCTGGCTGACCGGCGTTTTCAGATAATCAAAAAAATAAGGGGGCGCTTCGTCCAGGCGATTGGTCCGGTAGGCAATTTCTCCCTTCCAGAAATTGATATAAGGCATCAGGCCCGTATTGTTTGGTTCTTTAGATGCCCGCTCCAGGAGTTCATACGCGTTATTGAGCATACCGTCGTTGATGAGTTCCGTAGCACGGCCATAGAGTATCCGGGCCTTCAGCTGTCGCGCCGCCTGCGAAGGATTTTGCACACTGTCCATAAGGGCCAGCGCATCTTTATAATTACTTGTATAGGCCAGTACCTGCAAAAGCATTTCGCGGGCTTCGGACGCATAGCCGGAATTGGGATAGTGCTGCAGGAAACTCCGGAATTCCGTCATCGCTGCATCCGGATACCCCAGCTCATAGGAGAGTTTGGCATAGTGGAACTGCGATATTTCTTTTTGTACCGGGTAACTGCTGTTTGATGCGCAGAACAGAAATGCGTTTCGCGCATTGGCTTTCTGACCCGTTTTCAGATAGGCATCCCCCAACAGGTACATGGCGTTTTGTGCCAGGGAATCGTCCTTGCCACCCAGCTGTTTAAATCCGTCAATGGCCTTGCCGTATTGCTGCAGCTGGTAATAACAATAGGACAATTCAAAAAGATCCTGGCGGCTGACCGACTTTGAGCCGTTCACGTAAGCTTCCAGGTAAGGAAGGGCTTTGCGGAAATCCTTCTCTTCATAATATCCGTGACCTACCAGTTGCCGGAGCTGGGCGTCGTAATACTGGTTACCGCCAGACAGTTTGGCCGCAGCGTAGGAAATGGCTTTTTCTTTCTGATTCTGGAGCAGGTAAATATTGGCTATATAATAAGGGACGATCCTGGAATATTTGGGATCATTTTCTACGACGGAAAATGCCGTAAGGGCATCGCTGTGTTTTTTCTGGTAGAAACTGATATAACCGAAATAATAATTCGCATCGATATAGTGTGCGTCTTTGGGAAGCTGCCGGATCGCATCAAACAATGGTTTGGCCAGATCGAAATTCTTCCTGACAAAATAAGCATACCCTTTGTGAAATTTCAGGGATGCGATTTCATCATTGGTCAGGTTGTCGATACCGGCATGTTCATAGTCTTTCAGCGCGGCGTCGTAGTTACCATGACGGAATTCATATTCCGCAAGATGATAGGCCAGCATCTCACCCCGGGCGGCATTATTGTCCCGTTCAACAAAAATCCGGGCAGGTGCCACTGCCGTGCTATCGTCCTGATTCAGGGAGCATACCAGTGTATAATAGTGGACATTTTCAAAATTGAATGATTCGTATAACTGAGGCCGGGAAACCTGGTCCTGTTCCAGTTCCCGAAATATCGGGTATGCCAGGCTGTAATACTGTTTCTGATAGAATTCCTGGGCTTGTTTATACTCGGCCTGTGGATCTGTTATAAAATACGTCTGCTGTGCATGTGCACAAAGAGACACAAAAAAAAATAAGGAACAAATCACTCGTTTCATCCGGGTATAGTTAATCACACGCTCAAGTTTCTGAATTATTTCACCTAATACCAAAGATTGTTCCAAACAGGTTGTGGATAACTGATATGATTAACATTTCCTTAGATCAACTGAAAAAATGGCAAATCCTTTACATTTGAATCAAATTTTGAGCAATGAGAAAATTATTGTCGACTGCCTATTCCGATAATGCATTCAACTTTGCATTATTGGTTCAACGGGTAGCCACCGGACTACTGCTGCTGATTGGCCACGGCCTGCCGAAAATTTCGAAATTCAGTGAGATGGCCCCAAATTTTTATGACCCGTTCAGGATCGGACACCGCCTTTCGCTGATTCTTGTGATCCTGGCTGAGTTGTTCTGCTCTATGTTCATCATCCTGGGATTGTTCACACGTATTGCGGCGTTGATAATTGTCATCAATTTATTTGTAGCCGTATTTGTTTTTCAACATGGTATGCCCCTCAAAAACGTCGAACTCGGTGCCATTTTTCTAACCAGTGTTTTTACGATAATGATTGTTGGACCGGGCAGGGTTAGCGTGGATGGGATGATGGGCAAATAACCTAATTTTATCTCGCCATGTTTATAACTGAAACCCATATACGCGTTCGCTATGCGGAGACAGACCA
>DATCAO010000582.1:0-9496 GCA_036512575.1 Puia sp. | reverse complement strand
CCCTTTCCGTTCACCAGGGCATCATAAGCAAGTTTCACCCGTTCCCAGCGTTTGTCCCGGTCCATGGCATAATACCTTCCGGATACAGAAGCTATTTTCCCGGTCCCCGTTTTGTCCAGATGTTCCTGAAGACTTTTGATGAAACCCAATCCGCTTTTCGGATCTGTATCACGGCCATCTGTAAACGCATGTATGAAAACTTTTGAAACGGACTCCGATTTACAGCAGTCTGTAATTGTTTTTAAGTGATTGATATGCGAATGCACGCCTCCGTCGCTGACCAGACCGAGCAGGTGCAGGTTCTTATTTTCCTTTTTTGCTTTCCGAAGCGCATCCAGCAGCACCGGATTTTTGGCGAAAGAGCTATCACGTACAGCTACATTGATTCGCTGTAGTTCCTGATACACAATACGGCCTGCCCCTATATTTAAATGGCCAACTTCTGAATTGCCCATCTGTCCTTCGGGCAGACCCACAGCCTCTCCACAGGTCACCAGGGTGCTGTTGGGATATTTGGAATACAGAGAACTTACAAAAGGAGTTTTTGCATGCCGGATGGCATCTGCTGCTTCTATTTTGCCAAGTCCCCAGCCGTCCATAATGATGAGAATCGCCGATTTTTTAGCCATTTTGTATTAGAAGTGTTGATTATAATGAACTCAAAGTTAACATATACGGGCTGTTTCCGGCTAATTTAGGCGGCCCCTTTTAGTTTGGCATATTTTTAGCTCTTTCAGGGTGAAAACAATTCTTATGAAAAGGCTCACAGGATGGGTTCTGGCCTTTATGGCCCTCATCCTAGTTTCTTACCGGAGTTTCGATAATATGGATGCTGTTGTTACGGCGATCCGGACGGGGAATGTAACCCGTTTATCCCCCTTTTTCGATTCACGGGTAGATATCAGCCTTCCCGACAAATCCGACACATATAGCAGAACGCAGGCCGAAATGGTCATCGGCGATTTCTTCAGCAACAATACTGTGCAGAATTTCAAGGTTACCCAGCAGGGCGAAAGCGGGGGTACTTTTTTCTGTACGGGTCTTTTGGTAACCCGTTCGGGTAATTTCCGTACGACCATGTTCTTCAAACAGAAGGGCGACAAACATTATCTCCAGGAAATCCGATTTCAGGCAGTAGAATAATTTGAAGATTTGGAAATTCTCTTGTCTTAGTTTTGCTCTCCAATGAGCAGTCCCATTCCACATTTCGAAGAACATTTCATGGTATTGGTGCAGGCGGCACTCGACGAAGACCTCGGCGAAGGTGATCATTCGACACTGGCGGTCATTCCTGCTGATACCCGGGGGAAGGCGGTCCTGAAAATAAAACAGGAAGGCATCCTGGCGGGCGCTGAGATTGCAGAAAAAATATTTCAGTACAGGGAACCAACCGCTGTTTTCCGGGCTTTTAAAAGGGATAGTGAAGCCATGTTACCCGGCGACCTGGCTTTCAGCGTTGAAGCTTCTGTACACACGATACTGACCTGTGAGCGACTTGTGCTGAATTGCATGCAGCGGATGAGTGGTATTGCCACGCTTACCCATCAATATGTGGAGGCGATCCGGGGTTATTCTTCCAAAATACTGGATACCCGAAAAACAACACCCGGCTTCAGATTACTGGAAAAAGAGGCTGTCCGCATTGGCGGCGGATCGAATCATCGTTTCGGACTTTATGATATGATCATGCTGAAGGATAACCACATTGACTATTGTGGCGGAATCAGCGGGGCCCTGGATAAGGCAAAACGTTACGCACAAATGTATCAACCGAAGCTGCTCATAGAAGTGGAAGCGCGCAATCTGGAAGATGTTCGTGAAATAATGGAATCGGGAAAAGCCGACCGGATCATGCTCGATAACTTCAGTCCCCGGATGCTCGCAGAAGCCCTGCAGTTGATCGGAAGGAAAATAGAAACGGAAGCCAGTGGTGGCATCAACCTGGACAATATCCGGGACTATGCCGCTACGGGAGTAGACTATATCAGCATCGGCGCGCTGATACATCAGGCAAGAAGCCTGGACCTTTCTTTAAAAGCAAACTTTTAACAAGTATGGGAGTGTGGGAGTGCGGAAAATAATAGGCAGCACGGCACCAGTTAATAATTAATACATAATAATTAATAATTGAAAAAGAAAATACCTGACGAGAACGGTTTTGTATTCAGCACAAATCCGGATTTCGTTTTTCAAAATTCCGATTCTTCCTCAGAAACATTACCGCCTGCGAAACAACGTTTGCGCATCATCCTGGATACCCGTCACCGGGGAGGCAAAACAGTTACCGCGATTACCGGATTTGCCGGCAAAACGGAAGACCTGGAATCCCTGGGTAAAAAATTAAAACATTATTGCGGCACAGGAGGATCTGTAAAGGATGGGCAAATTCTGATACAGGGCGATCAGACACTTAAAGTCCGGACTTATTTGCAGAAGGAAGGATACAAAATTTAAGGCCCGCGCGGGCCTTAAATTTTAATGTGGTAAATGTGGAGTTGTGCAAATGAGGGAATTAAAAATGGAATGTGGAAATGGATGATCATTCAACCATCAACCGCCAACCGTCAACTGATTTTTGAGCCGAAGGCTCAAAAATCAACGCCCATGGCGAATTGCCAGGTAATCTGGCTGCCAAAAAATTCATTCATCTGCCAGCCGGCGTCAAGTCGAAGAAAATAACCCAGCAATGTACTTCTCGCTCCGAAACCGTAACCGCCTGCGAAGGGTCCGAGGCCACCGGCTTTCAGAGTGATCTCTACAGGTACGCTGGGGTCATTATTGGAATAATGTGATTGTGGGCGTTCAATATTTTTTGGCGGGCCAGCCCATGCTGTTCCGAAATCAAAAAACTGGATGATCTGGAAGTTCCTGATGAATGCATTGTTGATGGGTTTATTCATCAGGGTAGTGAAAACAGGAAGTCTGAGTTCACTGTTGATGACAATGGCATTATTTCCGTTCGCCACATTCTGGTTATATCCGCGCAGGTTTACTGCAAGCGTCTGATAAGAATAATTTTGCGAATAGTCGGGCAGGGGAGTCTGGTTGGCCTTGGGGAACATCCAACCGTCCTGACCTCCCAGGTAATAAATCATTTTCTGGTTTCCCCAGGAAAAATCGCCGGCAACGCGAACAGCCCAGATAAAATTCCGGTAAATCGGATAATAGTTTCGTGCATCAAATCCGAAATTGAACATCTTTCGTCCCTCCGCTGTAGTCGGTGTATTGATCTGATAATTGAAATCAATATAAAATTTATATCGCAGGCCGTTCATGATATTGATCGTCTTCAATATGGTATTGTCAAATACATATTCAATATGGTTCAATAAGAAAACCTGTTTATTGATCCATGAAGATTTCAGCGCCAGTGTATCGAACGGATAACTGGGATCATATGCACTGTAACCGCTCGGGCGCAAACCAACCTTGTCTGTACGAACGCCTATACTGTACCGGATGCTTTTCACTTTATCAAAAGGATACGCAATTACTGCCTGGAAGAGATTGGTATATAACTTTGAATCCACGTAGGAATAACTGCTGGTTCCGGTATCAACCAGCGGATAGGTGCCGACATCCGTTTGCCGGAAATAAATCAGGGAAATGTCGGTCCTCTTTTTCAAATAATCCACTCGGGCATACCACTGTCCACCACCATCGAAAAAGGATCCTCCCGCCGGAATAAAATAGGAGAGACTCGATCCGCCGGTACCAACAGAAAACGCACTGGCTGAACTTCCCCCAAAAAGTGGCAATCTCAGGGCACCGGTGAACCGAATGTCTTCAAAGAGATCGAAAACTGCTGCCTTGAACATGGCATTAAAGGGTTCATTGCCCCCCAGCATAATGGGTAGCGAACCGGTAAACGGCTGGTACATGGTGGCCAGTACATCGTTATTGAATCCGGCTGTAAAACTCTGGGCAGAAAATTTCAGTGTATAGTCAAACAGTTTCGCATTTTTCAACACTTCATCCGAAGGTTCAGGAGCGGGCTGCTGCAGGATTAATTTCTGATTCAATACCGTATCCAGTTTTTCTTTATCGAATTCACTTTCAAAAATGTCGGTCTGGACCTTTACCGTATCTGCTTTTTTCGTTTGATACTGGAGGGCCTTTCCGCCCGCGACCTGGCTTGCGGCGATACTCTGCTTCCTGTACTCCGTCGGACGGGGATTAATATTTCGTTTTTTCAGCGCGGATTCATCCACTTTCAGCTTATACAGGAATTTGAGATCCCCTTCCTGTCGCACTTCACTCACCTGGCCGGTTTCGCCCGCGATCTTGGTTTCCGTAAGGCTGCTTTGATAGTTGGTCAATGCAAATACATAAGCCGAATCTTTTGTAATGGAGAAAGTATAAATGGAATCCGGTTCAGTTTCTTTGTTGGCCCGCAGCACAGAATCCAGCTCCTTTGGATCCGGGTTGTGCAGTATTTCATCTCCGATGCGGTAAACGGTGTCGATGCCCGCACGCTGCGTGGTGAAGAAACCTGCATAGCGGTTATTGATGCCGTTTTCATCCGATATAAAAGTGAAATGAAAATTATTGTACTGTGTCGGGTACCGCGCATTTCCGTATTTGAGATGCGTAAGTTGGGAGATCTGTTTGAATTCACTTTTATTCCAGTTGTCTACCAGGAAAACATTATACCGGTTATTGGAAGGAAGTACGGTGTCGTTTGTGGGGGCATTGCCCGAAGGCCTGTTGGATGAATAAATGATGCCTGTTTTATTGGGAAATGTAATAAAAGAAGCATCGAGGTCGTCATACACATCATTGGTAATCTGCTCCACTTCTGAATTCAGGAGATTGAACTTAAATATATCTGACTGCCCTTTTTTAACTGCGCTAAGGATCAGCGTATTGTTGTCGAGCATGTATTTCATATCCTGCACCTGGTCGAACATGTCGAGCGTAGTGACCACCGGTTTATATTTTTTTACTACATCATAGACAAACAGGTGGATTTTGCCCTCTTTATAATACATAACTGCGATTCGGGTTCCCTTGGGATCCCAGGCGATGAGCGGATAGTGAGGCTGCAGGTTCTTATCATTGCTCCGGACTCCATTCTTCAGGAGAACTTTCCGGTTTACAAAGTCTTCATGGAGAACGACGCAGTATTGCCCGCGAACGAATTCAACTACGGCATAGGTCTGGCTGCGAGGAATCGGGTTTGGTGTAAAGTGAAAGTAATCGGAATGATCGCTTACTTCTTCCACTACAGAAATGCTGCCTTTCGGAAAATTTCTACGTCCGCGGATATCCTTGTCGTATAGATCCGATTCTTCCTGCATGAAATCCTGTAACACATCCTTAAATTTCTTTTTGCAGATCCGCAGTGCGGCCGTGTTGGTGTTGCGGTACACCCGCGCGAGATAAAGGAAATAAGTAACATTTTCCTTTTTATATCGGTTGGCAAAATAGTACCAGAAAGCATGGCCGGCCAGATCGGGTTTTTCAAATGCCAGGTTATAAAAATTGGTATACCGGCCGGAAAGCATCGCTGATTTCAGCTCGTCGTCCAATTCGGTATTCCAGTTTTGTGCAATATAATTGACATACCCGTCGGTCAGCCACTGCGGCAGGTCCAGCAGCGTCTGATTGGCGGCCATTTCGCCCAGATCATCTCCAAACAGAAGATTTTCTACCAATACCCGGGCAATCCCCTGACGAATCTGGATACGGAGTTTATCATGGTCGTCAGTGTAATAAATGATCATTTTATTATTGACGAGTTTCGTCGTTCCCCCTACCGACTGCCAGTCACTTTCCAGCCCGATATTGGATTGTTCCATCTCATTAAAGCTGTTGTATAACACGATATTGGCTCTTCGCTGCATGCCATATTCCACTTGTTGCTCGATTCCGGGAAGTTCTTTTTCTGCCACCTGGCAGGTGTATTTGGCCAGCGGATCGCCGTTCTGATTAAAATAGGTATTGAAATTGGGGGTTTGGTAATACTTCCACTTCATATTTTTGAACTGGAGGCGGTTCTTACCGAATTGAACCGTATTTACCTGGGCAGAAGCCAGAAAAACAAAAAAAAACAGGGCGGACGGTACTAAAAAAAACGCTTTCAACTTCAACTTATGCGGAACTTGCATACCTTATTTGGAATTATAGAGAATAGCCGGTTCAAGTTAAGACAATCCCCAAAACCGATGAAATAGTATTTAAAAGGAAAAAGGCAGAATGCTAACGGTAAAACGATTCATATTCAACCCCATCCAGGAAAATACATACGTGGTTTATCATGGAAAAGATGCCTGTGCGGTCATCGATCCGGGTTGTTATTTTGCTGAAGAAAAACAGAGTCTGGCAACCTGGCTCAAAGAATCGCACCTGCATCCCAATCTTTTGTTAAATACACACTGTCATTTGGATCATGTATTTGGAAATAAATGGGTGGCGGAGCAATATCTTCTGGAACTGCAGATGGGAGAAAAGGAATTGTGGACCTTCCGAATGGCACCTGAATCCGGGATGCGATGGAGCATGCCTTTTGAAAATTATGCGGGCAATATTATTTTCCTGAAAGAAGGGGATAAGGTCAATATGGGAGACGATTCGCTTGAAGTGTTCTTTACACCTGGTCACTCGCCAGGTCATATCGTATTTTATAACCGCAAACAGGGATTTGTGATCAGCGGCGACCTGTTATTCAGAATGGGTATTGGCAGATCAGATCTTCCGGGAGGGGATGCAGCACTGTTGCTGGAGAGTATTCACCAGAAGCTGATGGTACTTCCCGATGATACGATTGTATATCCCGGTCATGGAGAACCGACAACGATCGGTTATGAAAAAGAAAATAATCCTTTCCTGATCTGATACCGGATGATTTATTATACTTCGTTGTGCTCCTTATACCATTGAACCGACACCCGGAGGCCTTCTGTGAAATTGTATCGTGGTGCATATCCCAGATTTTTGCTGGCTTTTTCTATCGAAGCCAGTGAATGCGGAATGTCTCCTTCCCGCCCTGAACCGTATATAACCGGGATTTCCGAAATAGACGGATCTGATTCAGAAAGATATTTTTTGAGTGTCTGAACCAACAGGTTCAGCGATGTCTGTTCACCATACGCCACATTATACACGGTGTTTACTGCTGGCGAATCCTGCACGAACAAAGCCAGCATATTGGCCTGAACCACGTTCTCAACATATGTAAAATCCCTGGAAAAGCTGCCATCTCCGTTAATGACGGGGGACTGGTGATTCAGTAACAGGTTTACAAATTTGGGAATGACAGCAGCATAAGCGCCATGAGGATCCTGTCCCGGACCGAAGACATTAAAATACCGGAGACCAGTCAGCTCCATATTATAAGTGCGGGCGAAGACATTGGCATACAATTCATTTACATATTTGGTTACGGCATACGGGGAAAGCGGGTTACCTATTTTATCCTCTACTTTCGGAAGTGCGATGCTGTCGCCGTATGTGGACGATGAGGCCGCATATACCATCCGTTTTACGGAAGATTTTTTTACGGACATCAGCATATTCAAAAATCCGGAGACGTTTACTTCGTTTGTGGTGATCGGATCAACAATGGACCTGGGCACTGAACCGAGCGCAGCCTGGTGCAGAACAAAATCCATATCTGCTGTGGCAGCCTGGCATGTTTCATAACTGCGTATATCGCCCTGTACAAATTCAAATGATGGATTGGATAAGTAATCCCCGATATTCTTCAAATGACCGGTGCTCAGATTGTCGAGCACCCTGACCCTTCGTGCACCATACTTCAGCAGGTACATGACGAGGTTTGAACCGATGAATCCGGCACCTCCTGTAATCAAAAAGGAATACTGACTGAGATCGGCGGTATGGTAGGGACTGTTATACATGTTTTATAAACGGCCGTCGATGGCATCAGGCGCTAAAACGCCTTTTACATCATACACAACGGAACGGGTATTAATCAGATTCTTAATATTTAATTTGTCGAATGCCGAATGGGCAACGGCCAGAATAACCGCATCATATTTTGCGGGATTGTGAGAGAAGTCTCTGAATGTGTCAATTCCGTATTCCTCTTTTACATGTTCCGGCGCAGCCCATGGATCGCAAATACTTACCCTGGCCTGATAACTTTTTAGTTCATTTACTATGTCAATGACCCTGGTATTGCGAACATCCGGACAGTTTTCCTTAAACGTAAATCCCAGCACCAGTACGTTTGCATTTTTTATGGGTATTTCTTTTTTCACCATCAGCTTGATGGTTTCACTGGCTACGTAAGCGCCCATACCATTGTTCAGCCTTCTTCCGGCCAGTATGATCTCCGGATGGTAACCCGCTTCCTGTGCTTTCTGCGCCAGGTAATATGGATCCACGCCGATGCAGTGCCCGCCTACCAGGCCGGGTTTGAATTTCAGGAAATTCCATTTGGTACCGGCGGCTTCCAATACCGCGTTGGTGTCGATCCCCAACAGGTTGAAAATTTTTGCCAGCTCATTGACGAAGGCAATATTGATATCCCTTTGTGAATTTTCGATCACTTTTGCTGCTTCCGCAACTTTTATGGATGGTGCGAGATGGGTACCCGCCTCAATGATGGACCGATACAGGGCATCCACTTTTTTAGCCACTTCGGGAGTGGAACCGGAAGTGATTTTTAATATTTTGGATACGGTATGTAATTTATCGCCGGGATTAATTCTTTCAGGAGAATAACCGCAGAAAAAATCTTTGTTAAACACCAGTCCGCTGACCTTTTCCAAAACCGGCGCGCACTCCTCTTCAGTGACTCCCGGGTAAACAGTAGATTCATAAATCACCACATCCCCTTTCTTCAAAACTTTGCCCACGGTTTCGCTGGCTCTGTACAACGGTCCAAGATCAGGATGGTTAAATCTGTCGGTGGGTGTTGGAACGGTAACAATAAAATAATTGCAGGAACTGATATCCGATAATGTATCCGTGCAGAATAAACCCTTTTCACCCGGCTGCCCGCACAATACTTTTTTGAGATCCTCCTCTTCGATTTCGAGGGTCTGATCGCTACCTTCGCGTAATTCTTTGACCCGTTTTTTATTGATGTCAAATCCTGCGACCGGATATTTTTTTGCGAATTCCACAGCGAGAGGCAGACCTACATAACCCAGGCCGATTACCGCTATAAACTGTTTTGATTCCATGTATATCTGAATATTTTAATTGCCGGGTTTAAAAATACTGATTCGGTACCTAATATGCATAAACGCGATCATTTGTGGTGCATGTATATTTAAATTTTTCTGACTGATTTCAACAGATTATCCACTTCCTTCCTTTCAACCCGGTAAATAAACAAACCGAATAAAAGCAGTAAAAAACTGGCGATAGTTAAATTCAATGTGTTGTTATGCCAGATGCGGGTAATGCCATGATGTATGAAATAAAATATCGCCACGATTGCCATGTATGACAGGAGTTTTTTCCAGGCATAGGGAACGGGATAGGATTTCTGACCCCATAGATAAGAAATGACCATCATGGT
>DATCAO010000581.1:0-6397 GCA_036512575.1 Puia sp. | reverse complement strand
GGGGTTCCTTTTTGCGTGCGGAAATAAAGCGGATGACGTCTTCATTCAATCCTATTGGAGCTTCATCTGCTTCGATCTCGGTAACAAACCCGTATTTGTAGTCGCTGAAAACCGTCTTTTCAATCATACTCAGTTCATCTTCAGCTTCCCGGGACTTGGTTTGTATGAGATCTGTCTTCATAAAGCAAATTTACGAAACCGTTTATACTAAAAAGTATAAACAGAGTATTTTCTTTGCAAAGCCTCTGCAAATTTCGACCTGAATTCCTGGAAATAGCGGTCCGGCCGGGGAATACAATTCGTGTGGGTCGGGGGATCCGGTCGGGACTCCAATACGGAGTTAATCACATATATATTTGATTATTAGCAACTTATGGCAGATATTTTAGAATGTCCCTTTCACATCAGGAGCCATTTTCATCAACCGAGCCGCATAAACTTTTTTTTGGGAAAAAGGATATCCTCAGCGGTTTCATAACCTTCATCGGAAACGACAGTTCGTTTTCTTTTATGGTCCTTTTTTTTCTTTACCACCTTGTAAATCAGGATGGCTGCAAGGGTTAAGCCGGCCGCAACCAGGGTTTTTCTTGTATTCTTATTGAATGGGGCTGCCATATTTCTCGAATTCTGTGATTTTTGATTAACCATTGTAAAAATCATGCCTGATTCGATCTATGGAAGAAGCAGGGAATAAAAGGCTGTCTGAAGGTTCAGTATTCAGATGGCCAATCCAATCGTACAGGAGATTTTTGTCAGGATTTTGCTGCGTCAGCATATTCCCCGAATGCCCGGATGGTACGCTGCAGGGATTCCTCCATTTGCTTTTTATCGAGCAATTCCACCTGGTATAAACCGCTGGGCATCAAACCAGCAAGTACTTCATGATTGGGGCCGCTGGCGATGTACAGGTTTTGTCCGACGAATGCGGGATACATTTCATATTCTGCCACAAGTTTTTCAACTTCTTCCCTGTTTAGATCAGGCACTTTAATGGGCATGCACAAAGGAGTTTTCTCAAAGTTCTGAAAAATCCTTTTGAAACAAAAAGCAAAAAGGACTGATTTATAAACTTTATGTTAATAACTCCGGTCATGGGCCGGCATTTAAGTGATTATACTTAGAAGGGCCGGTATTAAAACGCATAAAATAAAGTAGGATGAATTACATTTGCGATATGGCAGTCTTGAAAAATGTGCAGTTTTCGAAATTGATAAAGGCGGAAGGTCGTCTGCGTGAATTTAACTTCAGAAAGAGCAATGGAATTGCGGGTCCTGTGTACCATGTCGATGTAAGTGACGACCGGGGCAATCGATATTATATCAATATGCAACTGGAAGAGAATACCTGGACTGTGCAGGAAAAGAATCTTCCCCCCTGGATTCAGGAAGCCGTAACCCAGTTTCATCCTGCCATTCAGGAGCAGGAAGGCTGATCCGTCTAACTCCAGGGATCCCGAAAAGACATTATGAATAAAAACAGGCTGGAAGCGTTCAGTGACGGTGTCATTGCCATTATTATTACGATCATGGTGCTGGAGATCAGAACTCCGCACGATACCAGCTGGAAAGCTCTGATTGACCAGCTGCCCTTGTTTTCCAGTTACCTGATGAGTTTTGTTTACCTGGGCATCTATTGGGGAAACCATCATCACCTGATGAATGCAGCCTCTCACGTGAATGCGGCCATTATCTGGTCGAATATGAACCTGCTCTTCTGGTTATCGCTGATTCCTTTTGCAACGGGATGGATGGGTGAAAACCATTACGAGCGAAATACTGTGGTATTATATGCTTCGCTGCTTCTGGCATGCGGCATTTCCTTTACCATTCTGCAATTCTGCATTGAACGCATCACAAAGAATAACGCCAAACTGGTGGAGGCGTTTGTTCGCGTAAGACGGAAAGGAATATTTTCCATTGTCTGTTACGTGCTGGCCATCGCCCTGGCTTATTTTAATACTTTATTCTCAGCCATTCTCTTTTGCGTTGTCTCCATAAGCTGGCTGATACCGGACAGAAATATCGAAAAAGCGATCGTCAAGTAGGGGATAAGTGTAATTACTTATTACAATAAAAAATCATAATATCCCGTTTCTGATCTAACCCAAAAAAACAACATGAAAAAACTATTTTTTTCCATGCTCCTGATTTCTATTGCCGGATTGTGTCAGGCCCAGACCTTTATGCAGGGCGTCGGTATCAATGTCGTCCTTCAATCTGCATCCGGCTTCACAGCTGATCCGGTAGGCGCTATCATCTATTCACCCAGGGTTAGTTTTATGGAAACAGAAACTTCATCTTTATCGGTGGGTATTCCGATGAGTTTTGGCATTTCGGGCAGTTATAACAGTATGAACTATGGAAGCAATTCTCTTGGTCTGATGTTCGACGCACCGATAATGTTCAACTACAACTATGGCGCCGGATCCAGTAAAGAATCCGAAGACAAATTTGGTTTTTTTGCAGGTGTTGGATTCGGATACCACACCAATCAATACATCGTTTCTGATAATTATGGAAACGATTATTCCACTAAAATGTCGGGGTGGGGTCCAGTGGGTAATGCCGGTGTTCGCATTGGCGTCGGTCATAAAAGTCACAATATCGAAGTCCGGTTCTCGTATATGAAAACCATGGATGATTCCAAATCGAATGTGATAGGTATCGGCGGCCTGTTTAACTTTTAGTACGCTGCATTAAATAATAACCGGAGCATTACAGAGAAGCCATGTCGATCACGAACCGGTATTTCACATCGCCTTTCAGCATCCTGTCGTAGGCATAGTGGATGTCCTGTATTTTGATCAGTTCGATATCGGATACAATATTGTGATTTGCGCAATAGTCCAGCATTTCCTGGGTTTCAGGTAGTCCGCCGATCAGTGATCCTGCCATGCTTTTTCTTCCCATAATCAATGTAAACCCATAAATCTCGGCGGGTGTTGGAGGAGCTCCCACGCAGATCTGAATGCCATTCGTTTTGAGTAATCCCAGATACTGGTTGTAATCATGAGGGGCAGAAACAGTGTCCAGGATGAAATCAAAACTACCCTGCGCGGATTTCAATTGTTCAGCATCTTTAGTGAGGATAAATTTGTGTGCGCCGAGGCGTTCAGCATCTTTTTGTTTGGAAGGCGAAGTGCTGAGCATGGTCACTTCCGCACCAAAGGAAACGCCGAATTTTACAGCCATATGACCCAGGCCGCCAAGGCCCAATACAGCCAGTTTGTGACCTTTTCCTACTTTCCAATGCCGGAGCGGGGAATACGTGGTAATGCCGGCACAAAGCAGCGGGGCTACATTCTGCAGGGGCAGTTTGTCTGAAACATGCAGCACAAAATCTTCATCGCATATAATCATTTTTGAATACCCACCATAGGTCGGTGTTTTCTTATCCTGTTCAAACCCGTTATAAGTCGGTGAGCTGCCATTGAGGCAATATTGTTCCAGACCCTCCCTGCAGTTATCGCAGGTTCTGCAGGAATCCACGAGACAGCCAACACCTGCGAGTTGACCAACTTTAAATTTTTTAACCTGGGCGCCGACATGAGTAATTTTACCGACGATCTCATGTCCGGGAACCATCGGGTAAACAGCATTGTGCCACTCATTTCTCACCTGGTGGATATCCGAATGGCAAACGCCACAATATAAAATGTCGATCTGAATGTCTTTGGGTCCCAACACACGTCGTTCGAAATTCCAGGGTCCCAGTGTGCCTTCAGCATCATGTGCTGCAAAAGCTTTTGTTTTAGCCATAATGTTAGTGCGGGAGTTTTTTAGAGGAACAATTATGCTTTCAAAGAGTTCGGCAAATCCGGTTTAATTTTGAAAAAAGATCATACCAGTTTACTATAGCGGTTATTAATATAGTCCCAATTGATGACCGTCCACCAGGCGGTAATATAATCCGGTCTTTTATTTTGATATTTCAGGTAGTAGGCGTGTTCCCAAACATCAAGACCAAAAAGTGGAACGCCTTTTACTTCAGCAATATCCATCAGCGGATTGTCCTGATTGGGCGTTGAAATCACATCCAGTTTGCCATCTTTTTTTACGATCACCCAGGCCCATCCACTTCCGAAACGTCCTTTGCCGGTATCATTGAATTTGGTTTTCATTGCGTCTACGGATCCGAAATCGCGTTGAATGGCAGCTGTCAGCGCTGCAGAAGGTGATGCGGATTTTCCGGGTGCATTCATCAGTTCCCAAAACAGGGAATGGTTATAATGCCCGCCGGCATTGTTTCTCATTTTGGTGGAATATTTCGAAATGGAGGCAAGCAGGTCTTCCAGAGAAACTTTTGACGTATCCACTTTTTCAGCATCCACTGCTTCAGTCAGATTTTTTGCGTAAGCGGCCGCATGTTTGGTATAGTGAATTTCCATGGTCATTGCGTCGATCGCAGGCTCTAATGCCGGGTATGCATAGGGGAGTGGTTGTTGATGATAAGGTATGGGATCAGGAAGGGCGAAATGGTATTTCTCTGTCGGTGTGTTGGCGAAGCTTGTGAGAACAGATCCTGTGAGTCCCGCTGCCATTCCGGCTTTACCGGCAGTATGAATGAATTTGCGTCTTGATAATTCCTGATTTGCCATAACTGATATTTTAGACTCGTAATTTAAGCATAAAAAGCTTAACGCTTCTGTCATCTGTTATCTGTTATCTGTTATCTAATCCGTATACAACAGGTATTTCTTTCTTTTGATTTTAAATCGGGAAAGCGCCGGCTCCCAGCTTTTGCGAATTTCGTTTTCGGAAATACCCGCGATGATCTGCTTTTTCAGAGTGGTGGTGCCGGCAAGTTTGTCAAAATTGCCGATCTGTTTATTGCGGGAAGCATCAAAAAATATTTCTTTTTGTGGATAAGCACGGTAACATTCCATTAACCAATCCAGATTGATTTGCTTTTTCTTTCGCAAATCCTGAAGGTTTATTTTTTCAAGATTTATTCCGAAACAAACAGAATCCTGATACAGGGGATGTTCGCTCATTCCGGGAATAGAAACCGGTTTAAAACTAAAAGCATATGTGCCAGCCAGTGATGGTGCGCCCAGCATGGTAAACGGGCGTTGTGTTCCCCGGCCAAGACTGATTACCGTTCCTTCAAAAAGGCAGACGCTGGGGTAGAGTATGATGGACTCCGGGGTATTGAGGTTTGGTGAAGGGGAGACGGGTAAGATATAAGGTGATGCATGTGTATAATTCGCCACTTTAATTATGCGTATATCACATTTCAGGTGATCAGGCAACCAGTCTTCACCATTAATCATCCGGGCCAGTTCCGCAATGGTCATACCATGAACAATGGGAATGGGCTGCAGACCCACACCGGACCTGAGTGAATCTTCCAGCACGGGGCCGTCAACATAGTAGCCATTGGGATTCGGACGGTCGAGGATGAGTAAAGGTTTATGAAATAACGCACAGGATTGCATGATATGCTGAAGCGTGATGATATACGTAAAGAAGCGGGCGCCGACGTCCTGTATATCAAAAACGAGCAAATCCACATTCTGCAGGTCTTCCCCGGAAGGCATTGATTTTTTACCGTATAAAGAAACGACCGGAATACCGGTAACGGGATCAAAACTGTCCGCTACGGAAGCGCCATTGCTGGCATTACCCCGAAAACCGTGCTCCGGACCAAATACTTTTACCACCCGGATTCCGGAATGCAGCAGGCTATCCACCAATGGTGTTCCGGCGATTTGGGATGTTGGATTCGCGATCACCGCAATCCGTTTGCCGCGCAGCAGGGGAAAATATTTTTCTGTTTGATCCGCACCCGTTTTTATCGGCGGCATTCGGGATTGGCTCCGGGTAGTACTATACCCGGTAATCAGAAAAAAAAAGAAACAAACAAATCTGGACATTTGCGGGATCTAGTCGTATAATTTTTTCGCGATCGTTTCTACCAGGGTTTTTGGAAGAAGCCATGCAAAAAAAGCACTGAGTTTATTCATACCACCCGTTATCACTTCCGGCCGGCGGCGAAAAAGACTATCGACAGCAATTTGTGCAACAGCTTGTGGTGTCATATTAAACCGTTCAGCAGCTTTTTGTCCCTTGGTTCCCACATTAGCCCGGTTTACAAAATTCGTATCTGTCGGACCCGGACAAATGCAGGTGACAGACAGATTTGTTTTTTTAAATTCCTGGTAGAGACCGCGACTGAAATTCAAAACATATGATTTGGAACCGGCATACGCAGAAAGAAAAGGCACGGCCTGGTAAGAAGCTGAACTGCCAATATTGAGAATGTATCCGGCAGGCTGCTGACGCAGTATGGGCAATAAAAGCCGTGTTAATTTAGTCAGGGTAACGATGTTCACCTGCAACATATCGGCATGTTCCTGCGGTGAATATTTTTCAAAAGGTCCGCTCAGGCCATATCC
>DATCAO010000580.1:0-3628 GCA_036512575.1 Puia sp. | reverse complement strand
CGGGTGTGGCGCTGTGGCGCAGGTAGGCCGTTGCAGCGGTATCAGGACCTTTCAAAATATTTACACCGTCCGTTACAGTCATGTTTTTTATTGCATTCACAAAAATCGGAGCGGCTGATTTGGATGCGTCTTCGGCAGCGTGGTTCATGCTGGCAATCGCGTCGTCCACCAGTTTGCCCATTCCCATGTCCCTCAATGTTTTTTCTACTTTCAGTGCCTGCGGAGGCATCAGGATTTCAACGGCTTTATCATTCAGAAATCCATTGGTAACCGAGAGCCTTTCCGCACTTTTTTGGGCCCCCAGGGTGAGGGCTTGTTTGAGGCCTCCGACAATGTCCTCAGAACTCAGGGAGGAACCGCCTTTTCCACCGCTGATTGTTTTTTTTATGCTGCCAAAAAGATCGCTGGTCTGGCCCATGGCAGTTGCGCCTGTCACTAAAAATAATACAGCTAATAATACCCTCATTGGATTGATTTTTTATGGGCATGATGCCCCACACCTGAAACGTTAAGCCGGCAACTATATTACAACCGGAAGGGTTAAAAGTATTGACTAAAAAACAAAGAAAATGTTAAGTCCCGACCCTGTCAAAAAGCACTGGGTACCCTTGGGGACTTTCCTTATTTTTGCGACTCCAAAAAATCATGCATGAAAAAATTTATTGTCGTTGCCTTATCCTGCCTGTTTTGTATTCATCTAAGTGCCCAAACTAAAAAAAAATCCGTCTCAAAACAGGCCGGGAGCTCTGTTCCGGTTAAACTGGTCAGTCAGACCGACTCCCTGAGTTACAGTATCGGGATCATGGTGGCTGGTTTTTATAAACAGCAGGGCATTACTGCAATTAACACAGACCTGGTAAACCTGGCCATCCAGGATAAAATGAAGGGCGATAATACGCTTCTGAACGAGCAGCAATGCAATCAGGTTGTGATGAATTATATTGAAAAGGCAAAGGCTGAAAAAGCCGCTGCTGCTAAAAAACAGGGGGAAGCCTTCCTTGCAGAAAATAAGACCAAACCCGGTGTGGTAACCACGGCTTCAGGCTTACAATACCTGATCCTGAAAGAAGGAACCGGCCCCAAACCTG
Source organism: Puia sp. (assembly GCA_036512575.1). GTDB lineage: Bacteria > Bacteroidota > Bacteroidia > Chitinophagales > Chitinophagaceae > Puia. The sequence goes on along the minus strand of DATCAO010000580.1, from coordinate 2,540 downwards.
CTGTCACAGACAAAGTAAAATGCGATTACGAAGGCAAACTGATTGACGGTACTATATTCGACAGTTCTATTAAATCGGGCAAACCCCTGGAGTTCGCCGTCAATGGCGTTATCAAAGGCTGGACAGAAGCCTTACAGTTAATGAATACCGGCAGCAAATGGCGCCTGTTCATACCTTCCGAACTGGCTTACGGGGATCAGCAGATGGGACCGGATATCAAACCGGGATCGACACTCATTTTTGAGGTGGAGCTGATTGAAATCGTTAAGTAATCAGAAGACCTGGCAATCATTTGAAAATTTCCACCCGCTTGCGGCGGGATCAAATTTTCAAATTAAATGTACAGCTTCTCGTAGTACTCGCTGACCATCCGGCTGGAATCGAACTGGAAACGCACGTCGTTCATCCCGTTTTTCACTACCTGTCTCCAGGTATCCCGATTTTCATAATAGAGGGGAAGGATCTGTTCCTGTAGAACATCATACAATGAATTTAAATCGAGCTCGTCCTGCTCAGGTACTGTCATATTACTGTAGTCTGATTTGCCGATCAAAAATCCGTTATTACCGTTATGGATGAACTCAGGTATCCATCCGTCGTCAGTTGAAAAATTCAGTGCACCATTCATAGCCGCCGTCATGCCGCTGGTTCCGGAGGCTTCACGGGGCACCCTGGGATTATTCAGCCAGCAATCCGCTGCCTGTTTAAGCCGTTTGGACAAATGGAGTTCATAACCAGTGAGCACGGCAACCTGTGCATACTCTTTACTCAATTGCACCAGGTAATTAAAATCGTTAATGGCCGGATAATCCATCGGGTAAGGTTTGCCGGCCCAGATTATCTGAACGGGATACTTCTTATTGCTGAGTAGTTCCGTAAATCTTTTTTTATCCCTTGCGATCAGGTCAGCCCTTTTATAACCGGCAAAACGCCTGGCCCAAACAATCGTGAAGATATCGGGATTGAATAATCGGCCCGTCTGGTCCGATACGATTTCGAAAGCCCTTTTTTTCAAAAAACGTTTTCGGTCGTCCCACCAGAAATTGTCGCCCTCTTCCAGTTTTTTGTATAGCTGTTTATCTGCCCAATAGGTCCAGTTCTGGGCATTGGTGATATGAATGATCGGGCAGATCCCTGAATATTTACTCCACATGGCGCGTGAAACCTGGCCATGTAACCTGGAAACTCCATTGGCGAGATGCGAGAAACGCAGGGCAGCCAGCGAGTGGTTAAACAGGTGGTCTTCCATACCGGTTAACGCGGCAGCTTCTTCGATGGTCAGACCACAGAAATAGCTCATGTCGAAACAGAGTTTCATTTCGTGCTTTTCGTTGCCAGCTTCTTCGGGCGTGTGGGTAGTAAAAACCAGTCTTTTTTTTACTTCGGTTATATTTTTGTTGAATTTTTGATATAGATAAAAAGCGGCACTAATGCCATGGGCTTCGTTTAAATGATAAAGTTCCGGCTGAAAATTCAGTTCATCCACCAGTCTGGCACCGCCGACGCCGAGCAGGATAAACTGTGCCACTTTGGTTGCCAGGTTGGCATCATATAAACGGTGACTGATCGTTTGAGAAACATAATCGTTTTCATGAAGGTCAGTGCTGAGCAAAAAAAGCGGTGCGCCATTAAAAGTTTCAGGTGCCAGGTACCAGGCCTTTACCCAAACCGGGTGGTCGTGGATATTGATCTGGAATTTTATTCCCGTGTCCTGAAGAAATGGATACTGCTTTTCAACCCAGGTGACCTGCAGACTTTGATCCTGATTTCTGGCCTGATCATAGTAACCATATTTCCACAGGATGCCGATGAAAATGGCATTTTGCCTGAGTTCATAGGCACTCCGCACGTGGGATCCGGCCAGGAATCCCAGACCCCCACTGTAAATCTTCAGGGGCTGATGGACGGCAAATTCCATCGAGAAATATGCCACTTTCTTTGAAAACCGGGGATCAACTAAATAGGGAACTGCAAAATTTGTAAAATTCATAATTGATTGAGTAAACGGGTACTTTCTTAAATTATTTTATGGTTTATGTAACCTGGATTTTGCCGGTTTTACATTCTGTTCTTTGTGTTTTGCATAAACACCATCAAAAAAACAGCGGATATCCCGGTGATTTCCACAACCTTCCAATTCATGCATCCTTACATTTTTTTCCGTAAAACTGAACTCCAGGGAACAGGGGTCTCCGTTCGCAATATACCGGGCTATGCCCGAAGAAACAAAATGGGCTTCTCCCTTCAGTTCGCCCTTACAATTGCCATTCTCTTTCTCAAAATGCACAAAAAAGCGAATCACGCTGTTATTTTTACCATCACGGAATGAAATAAAATTTCTTTTATCCTGCAGGTAATCACCCGTGAACTTATGCTTATGGGTCAGGGTGTCTATCGGGTTGTAAATCTGGGCTGTACGGGGTTTCCCTTCATTGGATTCCCGCATGATCAGCGTAAATGCCCCTTCCTCATTGTACACGTATACGGTTCGGACGAAAATGGATCTCCCGTCTCCGTCTTTGTGAATCCGACTGATTGAA
>DATCAO010000579.1:0-7545 GCA_036512575.1 Puia sp. | reverse complement strand
GGATTTGATCATGGCAGGCTCATAACCTCTCTGCAGGAGAAATTGCTGCCATTTATTTTTCCTGACAAAAATATTCTTTTCCCCCCGTAGCGCAGCCCATTTTTTATCGGCCACACGTTCAAAACGGGCGGCATATTCCCTTTCATCCAGCGCATTCAGGGCCTGGGTGATGCAAAATGTGCTGACACCTTTCTGACGCAGCTCGTGGCGGATTTTCTGTTTGCCCCAGCCCCGAATACGCGATTTTGCGGAGGCGAACATCCGGGCGAATCGTTCCTCGTTGAGATATTCTTCTTCTATGAGGCGGCTGATCAGCTCTTCCACTTCCGTTTTGAATAAACCCAGGGCATACAATTTCTGCCGGACTTCCGAATGGCTTCGTTCCTGGTAACCGCAAAAATGTTTTAATTTTTGCAGGGCTTTTTCGGGCGAAGTTCTCCCGGAAGAATATGAGGAGCGTGATGAATCCATGGACCCAAATATAAAAAAATACACAAGTTATTGTCAGGGTTATTCACCCTGCGATAATCGGCCCCCGCTCTACCAAAAAAATCAGTAGTTTCGTCCCAAAGTCCTGATTCATGAAGTTTATTGTTTCGTCCTCGGCTTTATTGAAACACTTGCAGCAGATCAGTGGTGTTATCAGCGCCAATACCGTTCTGCCCATACTGGAAGATTTTTTATTTGAAGTGGAAAAAAACAAACTCACTATTGCAGCCACAGACCTGGAAACCGTGATGAAAGTGCACCTGGAAGTGGAAGCCAAGGATACGGGCAAGGTTTGTATTCCCGCGAAGATCCTCCTGGATTCCCTGAAAAATATTGCAGACCAGCCACTGGCCTTTACAATCGACAAACAGTTTTCGGTTGAAATCACCAGCGACAACGGAAAATATAAAGTGATGGGAGAGAATCCGGACAATTTTCCCAAGGACCCTTCTGCAGACGAAACGACTTCATTTGAAATTCCGGCATCTGCCCTGGCGACAGCTATCAATAAATCATTATTCGCCGTGAGCAACGACGACCTGCGTCCGGCGATGACGGGGGTGTTGATTGAACTCAGCCCCGCATCCATCCAGTTTGTGGCAACTGACGCCCATAGGCTGATCAGGTACAAACGGTCAGATATCACGGGTACTAAAACGGAATCACTGATCGTTCCAAAAAAGCCGCTGAATTTATTAAAGTCAGCCCTGCCTGTTTCAGATGAGCACGTCAAACTGACTTACAACAGTAATCACCTCTTTGCCAATTTCGGGGGTCTGCAGATGAGTTGCCGGCTGATAGACGCACGTTTTCCTGATTACAAAGTGGTGATCCCGTCAGATAACCCATATAAACTAACGGTAAGCCGCAGCGATTTTCAGGGAGCCCTGCGCCGGGTGAGTGTTTTCAGTAACAAGAGTACCAACCAAATCGTTCTGAGTATTCACGGAAGTGAACTTCAGCTGGCTGCGCAGGACATCGATTTTTCTTTTGAAGGAAACGAAAGAATGAAATGCCAGTACACGGGAGAGGATATGTCCATCGCTTTCAATGCCAGATTCCTTATAGAAATGCTGAATGCAACTGCATCGGATGAAATCCGTATTGAATTGTCGACACCTACAAAAGCGGGTATTATAAAACCAGTGGAACAGGATAAGGCAGAAGACCTGCTGATGCTGGTCATGCCACTGATGCTGAACAGTTAAATAAATAATTAATTTTTGTTACACAAAAACTGAAAGGGTTTCAGTTCCTGTTGTCTTACGACACGCTGGATGTAACGGGTGCCTCTTAAGATTTTGTAACTGTTGAGATCAAAAACTTCGTGGGCTGCACAAAAAGTTTCGAGCGTTTCGTACTGGAAAAGGAGATCGTTTAGTTTTTCGAGTTCACAGGCCATGAACTGCTCAGTAACGAATTCGTCTTTCATAAGGACTAGCAAGTCTCTATCCGGTGTTTTCATTGCAATTAGATTTTAGTATCCGACCATACCCTTATTGAGTCCGCATCCACATTTCTTGCTGCTGCCGCCGATGTGATTGCTGGAACTGCAACTCGCGCTTACAATTGTAATCATAATTAGTAAAAAGATCAATAGGGTAAGCGGATTTTTCATAGATTTCTAAGCACTAATTTATAAAAATTTACGGTTAATTGCAGCTTTTTGCCCCATTTTTAGAAATTTAACATGCAGCCTAAAGACCCGGTTTCTGTGCTCATCGCGCCGCTCGACTGGGGCCTTGGACATGCAACACGCTGTGTCCCAATTATTAGAGAACTGGTTGATCAGGGGGCGCGTGTAATCATTGCTGCCGCAGGGCCTCAAAAAATTCTGTTGAGTACAGAATTTCCGGGCCTGGAGATGCTCGACCTGCCTGGTTATGGCATCCGTTATCAGCGGGGTTTTTTTTTGAAATGGGGCCTGGTTTTCAGAGCCCCCTCCATCCTGAAACAGATAAAAAGAGAAAACCGATGGCTGGCCGACCTGGTCCGGTCCCGCCGGCTGAACGCAGTGATTTCCGACAACCGGTATGGTCTTTATCACCCTGAGGTATACAGCGTTTTTCTCACGCACCAGTTGGCCATTCGAACAGGCCTGGGGGTCATATTTAACTGGATTATTATGAAATGGAATTATAGACTGATCCGGAAATTTTCTGCCTGCTGGGTTCCCGACTGGCCGGGGGAAATTTCCCTGGCCGGCAATCTTTCTCATCCGTCCAAAAACCCGCCGATTCCCATCACGTATATTGGCATATTGTCCCGCCTGAAACCATTACAGGAAGAGCCGGAAAAAAATTCATTGCTCGTACTGCTCTCCGGCCCGGAACCGCAGCGAACTCTTTTTGAAAAATCTATGTTGGCCCAGCTTGCAGATCTGTCCATCAAATGCACGATGGTGCGGGGATTGCCTGGTTTGGAGTCTCCTGGGTCAAAGTCAATGGATCATATATATATAATCAACCACCTGCCGGCCGAAGAGCTGAATGTTTTGCTGAATGCTTCAGAACTGATCCTGACCCGAAGCGGCTATAGCAGTATTATGGACCTGGTGCAGTTGGGAAAACAAGCTATACTCATTCCGACACCCGGACAGGCTGAGCAGGAATATCTCGGGCATCATTTGCGGGAAATGAAATGGATGCTTAGTGTTCCGCAGAAAAATTTCAATCTCAAAAAAGCGATACAACTATTTCGGACGAGCAGCTTAACGCGGCCTCCCGTGCAGGAACCCGTGTTGGGAAAGGTAGTAAAGGAATTAATAAACCATTGTATTAACGCCAGGCGTTCTGCGTTTAGCCTTCCGCCTTAAGCCCTCCGCCTTCCGCGTTAAGCCCTCTAATCCGGTTTGTAGAAAAACAGAAACTGCTTTCCCGCCTGCGCGAAATCATTCCAGTGTTCAATTTCGGCGGAGACGGCAAATACACTGCTGGTGGGCATTTGGTCAATATGGGTATCTGTAAGAGAGGAAGCAAATTCCGTGATACCCGGGTTGTGTGAAAAAATGGCAACGTGCTCACAGCCATCAGTAAACGCTTTGATCACTTCTGAAAACTGGTTAGGATCGGCGTGGTATAAGGAAGGAATGAAAAGGATTTCCTTCATCTTACGGTTATACTCAACCGCAAATAATTCAGATGTGGTTTTTGCCCGAAGGGCCGGGCTGGATACGAACTGGTCTATCCGGATTTTCTTTTTGAATAGCTTTTTTCCCATATCAGACGCGTCACGAAATCCCCGGTCGTTTAACGGGCGCTCGAAATCTGATGAGAATCCAAAACCGTGAGAACTCTTTGCATGCCGTACCAGTATTAGCGTTTTCATGATTTGAAAAAATTAGGATGTAGCCAGGTATATCATTACAGTCCGTGAAATTACGAATCGGACCAATGAATAACAGGTAAAAAATCCGGCCACAGACGGAATTCTCCGTGGAATTTTACGAAATCCCCCTTAAATATTTTATTTAGAAGACATACAATAAAAAACATCTGCAGAATCATTGTATAGTTAAAAATCTAATAATATTTTGGTACTCGATCCGTTTATAACATACCCTTGAATAACCCAACCATGCGAAACAAATCTCGTGTGTTAGCCGTAGTCCTGTCATTGTCGTTACCCCTTGTTTTGCTATCCGGAAACAGACTGATGGCAACGCCAATTAAGAAACATCCCGCCGCGGCAACCATATCCGACGCCTCCGTAAAATTTGAAGCCGAAGTCAGTAATTTATACTGCGAAGCCAACCTGGAAGAATCCGGACTTCGACGTGAAGTATTTGCCTACGCTTATAAAGGCTATCTGAAACTGCTCGAAGAACATAAAATCAGTAGGACAAATATTATCACTATTTGTGATTTCAGTCAGTCGTCCAGAAACCGCCGTTTATATGTAGTGGACCTGGAAACCAGAAAAATTCTGATCAACACCTATGTGGCCCACGGACGCCGTTCCGGTGGCGAGTTTGCCCAGTCATTCTCAAACAGGTGGAGCTCCCATAAAAGCAGCCTCGGTTTTTATGTAACTGAGATGACATATACCGGTAAGCACGGATATGCCATGAAACTGCATGGATTGGAGAAAGGATTCAACGATAAGGCAGACAGGAGAAATATCGTTATTCATGGTTCAAAATATGTCGGCAACGACTTTTTGCAGTCAAATAAATTTAATGGCAGGAGTTTTGGCTGTCCCGCGGTGCCCAATGCTGATGTGAAAGATGTGATTGAGGACATGAAAGGCGGATCCTGTTTCTTCATTTATCACCCGACTAAAAAATACCTGACCGGGTCAAAAATACTCAACAGTTAACCGGACGTAAGCTCCGATGGTTTGAAGGTGAAAAAGTCCAATTTAGGTTCGTACCCTATGATTGGGCTTTTCTTTTTTAGTCATCTTAACCACTGCGCAGACCGTCTGATGAATTCCCGAATATCCATATCAGAATTCAAAATGGAAATACACGTAAGAAGGTGAAGTAAATCGCCTAAAACAGCCAGCCCATGCATTGAGCCAGAAATCCGACAAAGAAACCTGAAATCATTTCAAACCGGTTGTGTGCTCCCAGGATCAGGCGGGAACTGCATACAATTCCTGCAATCAGTATGGGAACGGCAACATAAAGTCCGGAGGTAAATGGATCTGAGCGGTTGAATAAAAGGGAAAAAGCGATCAGACCGCCCATGGCCACGGCATGCAGGCTCACCTTATAAAAAATCGTACACATCCACGCTGCACAGACTGCGAGAAAACTGCCTAAAAGAAAATGAGCGGCCGCGGGTGGGGTATCGGGCAGGTTTCGGAACACATAGCTGGTCCAGAAGTAGAAAAACATGGTCACGATAAAACCCACCAGCCGGTCATTACGGCTATCCAGGGACAGGCTTTTTATCAGTTTCAGCCGCCAGGCCAGAAACAAACTCAATCCGGGAAAGAAAACGCTGAATAATAAAACGCTCAGCATGCGCAGGTTGGCCGTTCGCGGGTCCACACCTTCAAAAACGGCGGGATGGATATAGATCAGGAAAGCGATTGTATAGGAACTGATCAGCAGGGGATGAAACAAAATGGAGAAGAAATAAGCAAATCCGCGCACCGCCCGCGAAGGGTGCGCTTCGATGGTTGAATTTTTTGATGAATAATCGTATGTCGTTACGTTCATTTCCATTTGAAACTTAATTTCCGTACTCCCATACTCCCATACTTCTACAGCTCTCTCCTCAATCTTGCAACAGGTATGTTTAGCTGCTCCCGGTATTTGGCCACTGTACGTCGGGCAATATTATATCCTTTTTCCTGGAGCAGTTCTGTGAGGCGTTCATCACTAAGGGGTTTCTTCTTGCTTTCTCCTTCGATAAGATCGCTCAGAATCTTTTTCACTTCCCGGGTGGATACTTCCTCACCGCTATCGGTACTCAGGGATTCGCTGAAGAAAAATTTCAGGCGGTAGGTACCGAATTCCGTCTGTACAAATTTGCTGTTGGCTACGCGGCTTACCGTGGAAATATCGAGTCCGGTTCGCTCCGCAATATCTTTCAGGATCATCGGCTTCAGGGTGGTTTCGTCGCCGGTGACAAAAAATTCATGCTGGTAATTCATAATGGTTCGCATGGTGTTGATCAGCGTCTGTTGTCTCTGTTTGATCGCATCGATAAACCATTTGGCCGCATCGATTTTTTGTTTGATAAAAAGAACGGCTTCTTTTTGTCGTTTATCTTTTTTTGCACCGCGATCGTAATCCTTCAGCATATCCCGGTAGCCATCGCTGATGCGCAGGTCTGGCGCATTCCTCGAATTCAGTGTGAGCTCCAGGTTACCGGCATTGTTAAAAATGAAAAAATCCGGCACCACATATCCTTCGCCCCGGCCCGCTCCGCCCAGGTTACCGCCCGGCTTGGGATTAAGTTTAACGATCTGATGGATTACATCCCTGAATTCTTCTTCAGTGATGTTCAGACCCCGCTGGATTTTATCGTAATGCTTTTTGGTAAATTCATCGAAATAGTCTGAAAGAACACTGATGGCCAGAGAAACACTCTTGACGCCGTTCTTTTTTCTTTCCAGCTGAAGTAAAAGGCATTCCTGCAGAGTTCGGGCGGCTACGCCGGGAGGATCGAAATGCTGAATGCGTGCAATGACCGACTCTACTTCTGCATCTGTGCTTTCTATATTTTGCCGGAAAGCCAGGTCATCAACAATGGATGCCGTTTCCCTGCGGAGGTATCCGTCATCGTCGATACTGCCCACAATCTGTTCGGCAATCCTACGCGTCCGGTCGTCCAGTTTAAGCATACCCAGCTGGTCCAGCAGCACTTCATAAAAACTCGTTTCCAGTTTGTGGGTGACCGACTGCTTGTCCTCCGCATCGGGGTAGTTGTCGTCTCTTAATCTGTAATCAGCTACTTCGTCATCATGCTCCTTCACATATTCACTGATATCGATATTGTCATATTCGTCCTGGGTTCCTTCCGGTTCAAATTCCTCTTCGGCTGTCTCAAATTCGTCTTTGGAATCTTCCGTCAATCCGTCATCATGATCTTCTTCAGCTACTTCGAGCGCCGGATTTTCCTCCAGCTCCTCCTTGATCCGTTCTTCCAGGTTAGCCGTAGGAACCTGCAACAGTTTCATGAGCTGAATCTGCTGGGGAGATAATTTCTGGAGTAATTTCTGCTGTAATGATTGACTTAATGCCATCTTTGAGGGGTTAATGCCGGAAGAGCGAATTTTCAAAAAATCCGCCCTTTCCACAAAAATCGCGCCGTAAATTTACATTTTATTATGAAGAATCGGCCGGAACGTCAAATTTCTTTTCTTGTTGTCTGGTTGACAATGTTTTCCTGCATTTCGGGGTACGGGCAGATTTTGTTAAAAAAATCCGCCCTGGAGCCGGATTTCAAACATCTCTGGCTGCCGGGAGCAAATGCAGGGGTTCAGGGATACCAAACCAGGCTCTATTGCCGTGTGGACGATTTTGACCGGTCCTGGGGGGTTGTATTGGCCCGAACTCAGACGACCAACCGCGAGTATTTAATGAGTCCGGATAACTATTAC
>DATCAO010000578.1:0-9088 GCA_036512575.1 Puia sp. | reverse complement strand
CCATCCGCACGGCATTGAAAGGAATACCCGGTGCGGTTATTTCTGTGGATCAGGAACAGAACGGTCCCCCCACCGATCCGCCCATTAACATCGAAATCAGCAGTGATAATTTCGAAAATCTTACGACAACCGCTACAGCACTTAAAAATTATCTCGATTCCATCCAGACGCCCGGAGTGGAAGAATTGAAAATGGATGTGGACCTCACGAATCCGGAAATTACGCTCACCATCGACCGCCAGCGGGCGATGATCGAGGGAGTGAGCACTGCCCAGATCGGACAGCAAATCCGTACGGCACTTTTCGGCCGGGAGGTTTCTAAAATCAAGGATAATAAAGAAGAATATAAAATTCAATTGCGGAATACGGAAGTGCAGAGGAAAAATCTGACCGACCTGTTGAATATGAAAATTTTCTTCCGCGAACCGACCGGCGCTATAAAATCCATTCCGATCACCAACCTGGTGAAAATTGATTTTACAAGTACCTATGGCAGTATCAAGCGGAAAGCACTGAAAAGGGTAATCACTTTGTATTCCTCTGTATTGACCGGATATACGCCACCTGCAGTAAATGCAGAACTGAAACAGGCCATTGATAATTTCCAGGGTAAGGCAGATGATGTAACCATCACTCAGACCGGTGAGGGGAAACAGCAACAGGAAACGGTCTCCTTCCTGGGCTCCGCACTACTTGTGGCCCTGATGCTGATATTGTTTATCCTGGTGCTGCAATTCAATTCCATCAGCAAGCCCGTGATCATCCTGACGGAAATTATTTTCAGCGTTATTGGGGTACTTCTGGGATTTGCATTTACGGGGATGACCATATCAGCCGTAATGACCGGCCTGGGCATTGTGGGTCTTGCGGGAATTGTGGTGAAGAATGGCATCCTGGTAATCGAATTTGCAGACGTACTTCGCGATCGCGGAATGAAAACCAGGGAAGCCCTGATCCAGGCCGGTAAAACCAGGATCATACCGGTATTACTTACTGCGCTGGCTGCGATACTGGCGCTGATTCCCCTGGCGATTGGATTCAATATTAATTTTGTCAAACTTTTTGCAGAACTGAATCCGCACATATTTTTTGGCGGCGATAGTGCCGTATTCTGGAAACCACTGTCATGGACCATCATATTCGGTCTGGCTTTCGCATTCTTCATGACGCTGTTTATTCTTCCCAGCATGTACCTGATTGCTGAAAGGTTGAAACGTCCGATGCGCAGGTATTTTGGGGGACGATGGGTATCGATGATGGGCATTCCGCCACTCACATTTATTTTCCTGATCATCATGATCCCGATCACACTGGTTCGGCATTCTGTTGATAAGGCCAGGAGAAGAAGAAATCTTGCCGGAAAAGGAGTGGATGAAACCTGGATCGGATCATGGTTTTGATCTGATTTCGGGAATAGATTGCAGACAGAAATGAAAATTGAAAGAGCACCATCACGGTGCTCTTTTTGTTGATGGCATTTTATTACACCGCCTTTATCTTTGTAAAAAATATACATCATGCGAAACAATCACGAAATCGACTATAAAATCTTCGGGGAAGAATTGCAGTTTGTGGAAGTGGAACTGGATCCACACGAGACGGTGATTGGTGAGCCTGGCGGTTTTATGATGATGGATGATGGAATCGAGATGCAAACCATTTTCGGAGATGGTTCTCAACAACAGGGATCGGGACTGCTTGACCGTTTGATGAATGCAGGCAAACGTGTGCTGGTAGGGGAAAATTTATTTATGACGGCATTCACCAATATCGGGCAGGGGAAAAAGCGCGTCAGTTTCGCAGCGCCTTATACCGGAAAAATTATTTGCCTCGATCTGCAGCAACTGGGCGGTTCGATTATCGCTCAGAAGGATGCATTTCTCTGTGCTGCCAAAGGCGTGAGTATCGGAATTGCCTTTCAGCGGAGACTGGGTACAGGAATTTTTGGCGGCGAAGGATTTATCATGGAAAAACTGGACGGTGATGGTCTTGCATTTGTGCACGCGGGGGGTTATATATTGGAAAAGGAACTCAAAGCAGGCGAAATCCTGAAAGTGGATACAGGCTGCGTGGTGGCTTATCAGCCGACTATTGATTTTGACATCGAATTCATCCGGGGCATTAAAAACTGGATGTTTGGAGGAGAGGGGCTGTTCTTCGCCATCATGCGCGGTCCCGGCAAGGTCTGGATACAGTCACTTCCCATCAGCAGACTGGCCAGCAGGATCATTCAGTATAGCCCTCAGTTTGGCCAGAGAAGGGAAGAGGGGAGCATATTGGGAGGTCTGGGAAGTTTGCTGGGAGGGGACAGGTAAAACCAATCCATACTCCTTCGCCTGTAAAATAAAAGGGCCTCCCAAACAGGGGCCCTTTTATAAAAAACTTACTGACGAATTACAGACGGAATACAGACGCAAAAAGACGTAAGAAGACGTAAGAAGACGTAAGATGGCAATGATCGTTACTATCTGCGGTCCGCCAGCTTGGCCAATAGTCGAAGAATTTCCAGGTATAACCACACAATCGTCACCAGAAGTCCGAAAGCGCCATACCACTCCATGTATTTCGGAGCTCCCGCCGCAACGCCTTTTTCAATCATATCAAAATCCAAAAGCAAATTGAGTGCCGCAATCGCGACGACAAATAAGGAAAATCCGATGCCGATCGTAGATCCTTCATGAATGAAAGCAATATCCACATGGAACATGCGCAATACAATGGCCAAAAGATAAAATATGGCGATGCCCGCTGTTGCCATGAGAATGATGGACCGGAATTTTTCGGTCACTTTAATAACGCGGAAACGATACAGGAGGTACATCGAAATAACTACACCAAAAGTCAGCAGTACAGCCTGCGTCACAATACCCGGGGCCGTTTAGCAAATATATTATTATAGGTTGCAGAAATGGCGCCGAGGAAAACGCCTTCGAATAAAGCATATACCGGTGTCAGGTAGGCAGCCCATTCTTTTTTAAAGATCACGACCATGGCCGTGATGAAGCCAAGAATTGCCGATCCGATCATCCAGGGCATTACATTCACTCCATCATAAAAAGCCTTCCAGGTCAGGGAAGCGGATCCCATGACAAGCAAAAACAACAGGAAAAATTTATTCAGCGTACCCCTTTCAGTCATTGCTTCTGTTCCGGGCAGGGCAATAGTCTTTTCGAATATATTCAACGCCGGATTGCCAGATTTGAAAATAGCCATAGTTTGTTTCGTTTAGGACTTGCAATTTACAAAAAAGAAAATGCATTGTAAAGACAGGGAGCAACTAATACAATTTTAACAATACCGATCGTATTTCCGTGAATTTGGTCCAGGGAATGAAATGATTGGCTCCTGGAATCATCGTCACGTCGACAAAAGGTGCATGTACGAGTAATTTTTTCCCATAATCCACATTCTCCGGTGGAACCCAGGTATCCAGGGCGCCATGAATAAAATAAACCGGGCAGCTTATTTTGGAAAAAACCTTTTCAAGGTCAACTAGATCTTTTTTCAAATACCAGAGTTCTTCATTGGCGGGCCGAAGGGCACCGGGAATAAAGAAGTTTAAAGATGTATTAAAAAGCCAGGGCCGCCATTTTTCCGGTTCTTCTTCTTTGGGATCAATAGACCCGGAGATGATAACAAGACCTGAGAATAGTTCCGGATTGTCAGCGCCTAATTTGACCACCAGGGGGCCTCCCAGCGAATGACCTGCGATAAACATGGGTTTGTGATTAGCCAGTTTTGTAAAAATCGGGCTGATCCAAATGGATTGTATGTCCAGGTGTTGGGCATTGCCGAAGTCACTGTATCCAAAACCGGGTCTGTCGACGGAAACCATCCTGAATTTTTTCAGAAGCTGACTGTCTTTCATATATTCTGCAAACGCATTCCAGTTTCCGGGAGACCCATGAATAAAAAACAAAGTAGGTAAAGAGTCCACGCCTGTTATAGCGTAGTGGATTTGCCATCCGTCTCCTTGCAGCATGCAAGTACGGAGCACGACATGAGATTTTGCAAATGCCGATTTCTCTTCGGCATCAGGTTTTCTAAACGTCATACAGCTTTGGGCGAAGAGAAGCCAGCTGATCCCGAATAATCCGGAAAGCAGGAACATTTTCTTCATAAGGCCTTTCATGCACTATTGTTTCTTAATGGGCGGAGGCGGCTTGTTTTCTCTGGGAGGCGATGGTGGCTGCTGGTTATCTCCTTTCTGTGTTGGTGGTTTATTATCCCGGGATTGCGGCGGCCTGTTATTTCTTTGCTGTGGTGACCGGTTATCTCTGGGCTGTTGTTGTCTATTGTCTCTTTGTTGCGGAGCCGGTCCCTGGCGGTTATCCCGGTTATCCCGGTTATCCCTTCCAGGTTGATTCGAACCCCTTCTCATTTCTCTTTTTTTCCGGTCTGCTTTATCCAGTGTTTTCAGACTGAATTGTCCGGTCAGGTCCACATTAACCAATTCTTCTTTCGGTTTGCCTGTCGCTTCTACGGCACCCAGGTCGTCCGGAACGATATTTTGCTGGTTGAGTTTTTTGATTTGTTTAACCCGTTCGATCAGAAGTGGGTATTGTTTGCTGCTGTCGGGCAACACATACCACATCAGGTTTTTAAAAATATCTTTTTTGATCAGCAGGGCGGTACCCTTGGCAACCTGTAAAGTGTCGGCATTTTCAGGAAACTGTTGCAGCGCATCCAGGTAGGTATCCAGTTCGTAATTCAGGCAACACTTCAAACGACCGCACTGGCCGCTGAGTTTACTTTGGTTGATGGACAAATTCTGATAACGGGCTGCTGTAGTATTCACCGACTTAAAATCTGTCAGCCATGTCGAGCAACACAGTTCACGGCCGCAGCTGCCAATACCACCTACTTTACCAGCTTCCTGACGTGCTCCTATCTGACGCATTTCCACTTTAACACGAAATTCCGATGCGAATATTTTGATGAGTTCCCGGAAATCCACCCGGTCGTCAGCAATATAATAGAAGGTAGCTTTTCGGCCATCGGCCTGGATTTCAACCTGGGAGACTTTCATATCCAGTTTGAGCTGGCGCGAAATGGCGCGTGAGCGGATCACGGCCTCTTTTTCACGGGCCTTATTTTGTTTGAGCAAATCCAGATCACGATCAGAAGCACGACGAAGCACTTTTTTCATGTCCGGATGAAACTCATCGATACTCTTTTTCTTCATCTGTATCCTGACCAGCTCTCCCGTTAAACTTACCTCACCTACATCAAAACCACTTACTCCCTCCACACTCACTATTTCTCCCTTTTCAAAAATCTGTGTTGTTGTATTGCGATAAAAATCTTTACGGCTTCCCTGACTAAAACTTATTTCCATTACCCGGCATTCTGTTGCGGGGTCATGAATGGGAAGGTTAGAGAGCCAGTCATATACATTCATCCTGTTGCAACTTCCGGTACCGCAGCTTCCGTGGCTTTGACATCCGCCCGGTTTGCCGTCTTTCGTACCACAATTAGAACATCCCATATATATATAAATTAAAAAGCAAGTTGACAAATATAGTTGTTTCCTACTTCACCACCGCTTCCTCTCCCGTTGCCAGAATATGGTAGAGACGTATGGTCAATGCATGGAATAACATTTTCGCATGTGCATTGCGCTCGATGTAATAAATAGATTTATTGAGTTCATTTACAATGGCCTGCTGCGCAGCCAGATCTGCCGTTTTATTGAGTCGAAAAGCAAAATCTTTTTCCGACTCCGGCATGTCGGCCACCGCGCCCTCGTACATTCGCAGACGTATGGCCTGTTCCAGCAGGTGTACGAAATACTGAAGGAATTGTTTTTGCTTCTCACGACCGGATTTACTGATTTCATCCACCCATTTTACCTGATTGGCCGGTCCTGTTTTCAAAATAGCGTTTAGCCATTCCCGTAACTGACCCAGCCAGTCATCCTCTCCATGTTGCAGCTGCCGTAGCGCCTCCCGGTAATTCTGTTCACTTACGGCTGCGAGCTGCCTTGCTTTTTCAGGGTTTACTCCGGCCCGGGTAATCAGGGCATCCCTGATTTCGGTTACAGATGGCCGGGGCAAATGAATATTTTGTACCCTGGATAAAATGGTGGGAAGGATCTGCGCTTCGTCTTCCGTAACCAGGATGAACAGGGTGTCTGGTGGCGGCTCTTCGATCAATTTTAATAATTTATTTCCTTCGTTGCGCAGGTACTCCGGCATCCACATGATGAGAATCTTATAACCGTTTTCAAAACTTTTCAGGCTTAGTTTACGGTTGATTTCATTGCATTCATGTGCGGTAATATTACCCTGTTTATTGTCGGCCTGTATGAATTGCAACCAGTCGAAAATGGTACCATAAGGAAATTGCACTATGAATTCACGCCACTCCGTTATGAAATCCGCGCTGATCGGTTTTTCTCCGGATTTGCGAACGATAACCGGGTACACGTAATGAATATCCGGATGGATTAATAACGCGGCCTTAATACAGGATGGGCAGACTCCGCAACTCTCTTCCGGGAATGGACCGTCTGATTTTGGATTTGAAACCCGTTCGCATACAAGGAACTGGGCAAAAGCCAAAGCCAGTGGCAGGCCTCCTGCACCTTCGGGTGCACAAAGCAGCAACGCATGGCTAAGCCGGTTATGTTCAACCAGCCTGCGAAGTTTTAATTTGATTTCAGACTGACCGATCACCTCATTGAAGAACATCCTGGGGTCAGTATTAATTGAGGTGAGACGTAATCTCATCGCTCATCGGTGTCACCTTGCTCGGGAAAACCGCGATGAGTTTTCCGTTTTCATCAATCAGGAATTTGGTAAAATTCCATTTGATGACCGGAGCTGGCGTTCCGAGTTTAACCGCTTCCTCCGTGAGGTATTTAAACAGCGGTGCGGTATTATCACCTACGACATCCACCTTGGCCGCCATCGGGAATGTAACCCCGTAATTCTTGGTACAGAATTCCTTGATTTCGGAGTTGGTGCCCGGCTCCTGGCTTCCGAAATCGTTGGCGGGAAAACCAATGATCACCAGTTTGTCTTTATACTTGTCATAGAGTTTTTCAAGGTCGGCATACTGTGGAGTAAAACCACATTTGGATGCAGTATTAACGATCAGGATTTTCTTTCCCTTATAAGCTGAAAGGTCAATCGTTCCTCCGTCCAGCGCAGCTACTTTAAACTCATATACACTCATGTGGATCATAAATAAAATCGGAATGATCAATAAACGCAACATATAGAATTCTTTAATTGAAATATTCGATGTTCACCTATCAAAGTTAGGTGAAACCGGTTAGGATTCACTGCCGTTCATAACAACCCAGGTCAGACTGGCTGGAAGGCCTGCTGTTACCATCCAGATCGATCAAAATGCCGGTATTGATTCCCAGGCCTAAAGCAGGAGATCCGGCCTGCAGATGAAAATTGAACTGATCGTCGGGGACGCCGGTCGCGATGAATTCCGGATCGGTATTCAGTAACAATGCATTACTGTCGATATTCGCGGGATAGTTTTGTTGTTTCAGGATCGAGTGGTCGAAAAAGATCTGAAAAACAGAATTTCCCTGTTTTACGATCTGCGCTTCGTCGGGAACACCTTGGCTTCCCCAAAAGATGCAATTGGTAAAAACAGCCGTCAGGTCGCCGGTAAATATCTGATTGCCATCTGTTGCAGTATTAGAAACCGTCAAAACAGGAAGCTGGTGGCTGAGCAGTCTTGTGGAATAAGAAGCCACCGTGCAATAATCAAACTGATAATTTCCTCCCTGGCCAATCACAATATTCTGACCGCAGTTGCTCAGCAGGCAATTGACTGCGAGAATACTGGACTGAATGCTGAGTATTCCTTCTCCCATCGAATTATTAATGATACATTGATTCAATGTAAGTTTCGGATTTCCATCTGTAGGCAGTCCTTCTGTGACCAGTGTATGGTTCCCGTTTTGAAAAGAGGCATAGGTCAGGATATTATCCCTGCTGCTTTTATTAAAATAAATCCCCGGCCAGGAACCCGGATAACCCGAATAAGGGTAATCCAGACGATCTCCTGTGAAATATACCCGTAAACTATCTGGCGATTGTCCGAGCAGGTTTAGACTCCCGTCCACAAAAATCGGTGCGTCAGCATGCAGATAAATATGCGTACCTGCCTGGATGATCAGGGTAGCATTGCTGTCCACGTGTAATCCGCCATATATAACAAAAGGAAGATCGTTTGCCCATACGGTATCGGATGTGATTTCTGCGTTTTTCAGAAAATGGGCATTTTGACCCCAGGCGCTGAGACGGACGAATTGCTCAATACCATTATAACTGATCCGGATACTATCGTTAACAATAAAAGGGTTGGGTGCCGGACTTTTAGGAATCGATACATTGATAAAAATATACATTGAATCGTTGGCTCCAATGAACAAACCGGAAGCGTTGGGGCCAGGGCTTCCATCGATATTAATAACAAAAGGGGAGGACGACCCGCCCATGAGGCTAATGGTGCTGATGGTGATGCCCTCGCTGTTTGGATTGATCAGTTTTACCTGCTGGGTTATCGAACCAGTAGTGGTAAAAACAGTATCAAAACTCAGCGTATCTGCAGAAAGGAAAAGTCGGCCGCCGCCCAGATCGGAGTGTTTTTGGCATGAAAACAAAAGGGTTCCTGTGAATCCCAGTAGAAGCAGGGCTTTTATCATTCGAACAAAAATAGCAATAATAAGGACGATGAGCAGTAACGATGGGCCATGAATTTCTTTTCAACATCAGGCGATGACCGTATATGCCAGGCAACAAATGCTTACGCGAACGCCGGAAATATTTTGTAAAACCAGCGCACAGGCTTCCAGGGAGGCACCGGTGGTTATTACGTCGTCGACAAGTAAAATATGTTTTCCCAGGATGAGCTGCGGATTTATGATTTCAAATGTCGCTTCCATATTTCTCCAGCGCTGAATCCGGCTTTTATTTGTTTGCGTTTCAGTTTTTTTAAACCTGCTAATGGCATTGGAAACAACGGGAATATTTAATTGTTTTGAAATCCCGCCGGCGATCACGCGCGCCTGATTAAACCCTCTTTTCTTTTCTCTGGCTGCAAAAAGCGGAAGGGGTAT
>DATCAO010000577.1:0-8166 GCA_036512575.1 Puia sp. | reverse complement strand
AATTTTTTAATCTCCCGAATTGATTACCAGAATTTAACGTAAAGCGCAGTCAGCAGCAGCAATATAATCACGATCAGGGCGGTCGTCTGCGGTTTCAGTTTAAACATGGACGTATCGTGCGCAAACGCCTTTTCATTTATTTTAGGGCCGGCGAGACTGATCAGCACCATAATCAAAACGGTAAAAAAGAAAGAAAGCCCCATGGCGATCAGGAAGGGTATCTCGTATCCGCCTTTACCGTTAGGATACGCAGTCCAGAACCAGGTATTGTTTCCGAACACAGCCGGCGCCAGCTCATTAAAGAAATAACAAAGGGAAACGCCGGTAATTACTCCTACCACTGCTGCGGCACCCGTGGTTCGTTTCCAGAACATGCCGAGGATGAACATGGCAAAAACTCCGGGGCTAATAAAGCCAGTATATTTCTGAATATAAGTGAATCCGCCGGCACTGCTGATACCCAGCACATCTTTCCAGGTAAACATGATGGCAACGATCAGGGCAACCAAAGCAACGGCCCGCCCGGTCCAGACCATTTTATATTCAGAGGCTTCTTTATTAATATATTTTTTATAAATGTCGAGGGTGAAGATCGTGGATATGCTGTTTATTTTACCCGCCAGGGAAGCGACAATGGCGGCGGTGAGCGCAGCAATGGAAAGTCCTTTTAATCCGGCCGGCAGGAAACCCAGTACCGAAGCATAGGCATCATCCATTTTTGCCAGTGAATGCAGATGACCCTGTTTCACGAGTACAAAAGCGGCAATACCCGGAAGCATGACGATCAGCGGCATGATCAATTTTAACAATGCCGCAAATAACAAACCATTACGTGCCGTTTGCAAATTCGCGCCCAATGCGCGTTGCGTAATGTATTGGTTACATCCCCAATAATTCAGGTTTACGATCCATTGCCCCGCTGCATACATGAGAATGCCGGGAAGGATCAGGTATTTATTAATTTCTTCCTGCGAAGACAGGGCTGTAGGTTTACTAAATATCATATGAAAATGATCAGGCGCTTCCCGTAATAGTGTTGAGAAACCATTAACGGCTCCTTGTCCGCCACTTACTTTATCCAGTGCCATATAAGATGTGGCCAGGCCGCCGATGATCAGGACGGTAACCTGGATCACGTCTGTGAACCCGATTACTTTCATACCACCCAGTGTAATAAAGATGGAAAAAACCGCAAGCGCGATCATAACGATGTGCAGGTAATCGATATTCGTTCCTGCCGGAAGCAGGCCACTGATGGCTACCGCTCCCAAGTACAATATGGAAGTCAGGTTTACGAAAATATAAATGAATAACCAGAGGATGGCCATGATCATCGCGACCGTTTCGTTATACCGCGTCTTTAGAAACTGCGGCATCGTATAGATCTTATTTTTCAGGTAGATGGGGATAAACCATATCGCGATGATGATCAGCGCCAGCGCAGCAATCCATTCGTATGCAGAAACTGCGATTCCGACAAAAAAGCCGTTACCGCTCATGCCGATAAATTGTTCTGCTGAAATGTTGGATGCGATCAGGCTTGCACCGATGGCCCACCAAGTAAGGGAACCCTCGGCCAGGAAGAATCCTTTTGAATCATGTTCCCGGCTCTTGCGCCGGTGGTAGATCCAGTAACCGTAAGACCCGACCAGCACGAGATAAAGGACAAAAATAAGATAGTCTGAAAAAACCAGTTGATTATTCATATTATAGCAATCGCTGTGTGTGAAAAAAGATCCGGTGAATTTATGCATTCAGATTGTAATACAAAACATTCTGCATATATCTTTGCATCCACCTATGACCAAACAAGATTTTCTGCTCAACGAAACCGGGATATCCAACCAGTACAAGAACTGGTTCCTGGATTATGCATCTTATGTTATCCTGGAAAGAGCCGTGCCTGCCCTGCAGGATGGGTTGAAGCCCGTACAACGCCGTATCCTTCACGCTATGAAGGAAATGGATGATGGACGGTTCAACAAAGTGGCTAATATTATCGGGCAGTCCATGCAATATCATCCCCATGGGGATGTCTCTATCGGGGAAGCACTGGTGAACCTGGGGCAAAAAGACCTGCTCATCGAAACGCAGGGAAACTGGGGTGATGTACGCACAGGCGACGATGCGGCTGCAGCACGGTATATCGAAGCCCGGATCAGCAAGTTCGCCCTTGAAGTGGCTTTCAATCCCAAAATCACTGATTGGCAGCTGAGTTACGACGGCAGGAAAAATGAGCCGATAACCCTGCCCATGAAATTTCCATTGCTCCTGGCCCAGGGTGCGGAAGGCATTGCCGTGGGGCTGGCAACCAAGATTCTTCCCCATAATTTTTGTGAAATCTGCCAGGCGGCAGTCAAACATCTCCGGGGGAAAAAATTCGAGCTTCACCCTGATTTCCAAACGGGTGGCATGATCGATGTGCTGAATTATAATGATGGCAGGCGCGGCGCCCGTGTGCGGGTACGTTCGCATATCGAGGAGGTTGACAAAAAGACCCTGCTGATCAAAGATGTACCCTATGGCATTACGACCAGCCAGCTCATTGACTCCATCATCAAGGCCAATGACCAGGGAAAGATCCGTATTCGGAAAGTAACCGATAATACAGCAGCAGAAGTGGAAGTACAGGTAGACCTGGCCCCGGGTATTTCACCCGATATTACGATCGATGCACTATATGCATTCACCGATTGTGAAATCAGCATCTCGCCAAGTGCCTGTGTGATCAATAAGCAAAAACCGGAATTTCCGTCCATGTCCGAATTACTCAGGTCCTCTGTAGATCAGACCAAGGACCTGTTGAAAAAGGAACTGGAGATCAAACTGGCCGAACTGCAGGATAAATGGCATTTTACATCCCTGGAAAGAATATTCTTTGAAGAGAAGATCTATAAGGAACTCGAAAAAAAACATGAGAATTGGGAAAAAGTACTGCTGGCTATTGCAAAGGCTTTTGAACCCTTCCGCAAACAACTCAAAAAGAACATCAGCCGCGAAGACATCGTTAAACTGACAGAGAAGCCTGTTCGCAGAATTTACAAACTGGACATTGAAGAGCTCAATGCCCAGATTAAATCCCTGGAAGCCGAAATCAAACAGGTAAAATTCGACCTGAACAACCTGGTGGATTTTGCCGTTAATTATTTTGAAGAACTACTGCGTAAATACGGGAAGGGTAGGGAAAGAAAAACGGAGATCCGTCCTTTTGAAGCCATCCAGGCGAAACAGGTTGCCATCGCCAATACCAAAATTTATGTAAACCGTTCCGAGGGATTTATCGGCACCAGCCTCAAAAAGGATGAGTTTGTTACGGAAGCCTCGGACCTGGACGACCTCATAGCTTTCACAAGGGCGGGCACGATGAAGATTGTGAAAGTAGCCGAAAAATCTTTTATCGGTAAGGATATCGTTCACGTGGGCATATTCCGGAAAAATGATGAAAGGACTACCTACAATATGATTTATGGGGATGGCAAGACAGGTATCAGTTATGCAAAACGATTTAATGTTACCGGGGTTACCCGCGAAAAAGAATATGATCTGACGAGATCGGAAAAAGCGAAAGTGCATTATTTTTCAATCAATCCAAACGGTGAGGCCGAATTGGTGCGCGTTATGCTAAGCCCAGCCTCTTCGGCCCGGCATAAAGAATTTGATTTCGATTTCCAGACTTTGGAAATTAAAGCACGCGCATCTTTGGGAAACCAGGTGACCAAATATCCGATCCGCTCCGTAAAATTCAAGCAGGCCGGGAAAGCAACCCTGCAGGCAAGAAATATCTGGTTCGACGATACCTTCGGTCGCCTCAATACAGAACAAAAAGGCAGCTTCCTTGGGAAATTCTTACCGGAAGACCGGCTGCTGGTACTCTACAACGATGGAAATTATGAACTCACTGACCAGGAACTGACGCAGCGTTTTGATGCAGATAAAATTTTGCTGATCGAAAAATTTGATCCGGAAAAAATCGTTACAGCAATTTACCTGGATGTTGAAAAAGCCCAGTACAGCATCAAGAGATTTAAGATAGAAACCAATTCCCTGCACAATAAATTCCTGTTTATAAAAGAAGGCGAGGGAAACAGGCTCGAAGCCGTCAGCACCGAAGAAGAACCCATTTTGGTTGTCCAGTCCGGTCGCGGCGCCCAGGTGCGCAAAGCGAAAGTTAAAACCGTTAAAGCGGTGGAAGTCATGGGATGGCGGGCCGTAGGAGCAAAGCTGACGGAGTACACAAAAAGCGTAACCATGGAATGGGAGCAGAAGAAAAAACCTGAGCAGCCGGAACTTTTCGATTAACCCTATAACTTCCTGAACATATTTTAAAAAACTAATTGTTGTTGTGAGGAATGTAACAAGAAATCTAATGTAAAATTTTAGCAATGAAACAGGTAAAATTAAAGGCAGCCGTCTTCTTCATATCTCTGATAAGTTGTTTGTTTGCTAATTTGGCTTTTTCCCAATCCTCACTTTTCAGTTTTGAACAATATGTAAATAGCAGGGGCGACACATTGAGATACAGGCAGCTCTTTCCGGACGCAGATACCATGCGCAAATACCCTCTCGTAATTTTTTTACATGGTTCCGGAGAACGTGGCAACGATAATGAATCTCAATTGAAATGGGGGGTTATGAATTTTGCATCAGATCAGAATATGAAACTGCATCCGGCGTTTGTGATTGCACCCCAATGTCCGGTCAATATGGGCTGGTCTAATTTTGCAAACAGAAACAAACCGGCTGACATGTTTCTTCAGCCTGCGGCAGCCAAACCTATGGAACTTTTGATAGAGCTTATTCATCAGTTTATTAAAAAATATCCCATAGACAGCAACCGGATTTACATAACCGGTCTCTCAATGGGTGGGTACGGAACTTTTGATGCTTTGGAACGATACCCGAATTTATTCGCAGCGGCAGTTCCTGTTTGCGGCGGCGGTGATATTTCAAAAGCCTCTTCCATTTCTCATATTCCCATCTGGATATTTCATGGTGCGGAAGATCCTGCTGTCAATACTGTCTTTTCGTTAGACATGGCTGAGGCACTAACCAGGGCAGGAGCACATCCCGGGTTGACCATCTATCCGGAGGTGGGTCATTTTTCATGGATCGCTGCATATAGCGACCCTATGATGATGGAATGGTTATTCAGGCAGCACAAATAGACCATATATTAAGAGGTATTGCGTACATTCAGGATAGATTAAATATCGGTAGCTATGCCATCGAATAAAAGGTCAACGGCGATAATCCTGATCACTGCGTTGTTTTTTTTATGGGGGATTGCGCTGAACATGAATTCCATCCTGATCCCGCATTTAAAAAAAGCATGCCAGTTAACGGACACCCAGTCCGCATTTATCGATTCCGCCCTTTATATCGCTTATTTTCTGCTGGCGGTGCCTGCCGGGAAATTCATGAAAAAATACAGTTTTAAAGGTGGTATTCTGTTTGGACTGATTTTATTTGCACTGGGCGCATTTCTGTTTTATCCGGCCTCGATCAGCCGGGTATATGGTTTCTTCCTGGGGGCCATATTTATTATGGGATGCGGGATGGCCTTTCTTGAAACAGCTGCCAATCCTTATATCATTGTGCTGGGGGACCCCGCAACGGCTACCCAGCGCATTAATTTTGCGCAATCTTTCAATGGCCTGGCTGCATCCATCGCTCCCCTGATCGGTGGGATGTTTATTCTCTCCGGAAAAACACTTTCCGCAGAACAAAAACTATCCATGAGTCCCAATCAGCTGAACGAATATCTGAATCACGAATCCGCTGCTGTGCAGATACCTTATCTGGTAATCGGACTGGTGGTCTCCCTTGTCGCCTTCCTGGTTTACCGCACACCGCTACCTGAGATTTCAGATGTAGACAATTCCTTAGAAATGGAAGGTCCGATCTTCAGGGAGAAAAACCTAATGTTTGGTGTACTGGCGCAATTTTTTTATGTAGGGGCGCAAACCTGTATCAGTAGTTTTTTTATCCGGTTTTCTGATAAAGTTGCCGGATTGGATGAAAAAACTGCCTCCTTTTTTCTGTTTATTGCGCTGATGGGATTTATGGTCGGGCGGTTTGTCGGTACAGCACTGATCAGGTTTTTTTCCGCTGCCAGACTACTCGCTGTATACAGCATTATCAATATGGTTCTGCTCGTACTGGCGGTAAGCCTTCATGGTAAACTTCCGGTATATGCACTGATGGGCGTTGAATTTTTCATGTCGATCATGTTTCCGACTATTTTTTCCCTGAGTATACGGGGTCTTGGAACTAAAACCAAAGAAGGGTCATCCCTGCTGATCATGTCTATTGTAGGAGGTGCCGTGTTCCCCGTAATCATGGGAAGGGTTTCGGATGCCAGTTCCATCCAGACCGCTTATATCGTGCCCGCAGCCTGTTTTATTATGGTTTTATTTTTTGCCGTGAAAAATATCAATGTCGAGAAATTGAAACTATCGATGGCTCATTAATTATTAAGTATGAAAAGATATTGCCTGGCACTGGATCTCAGAGAAGACGAAGGCGCGATAAGCGCATATGATGACTATCATACGAAGGTGTGGCCTGAAGTGAAAGACAGTTTAAAAGAAGCCGGTATCCTGGACATGGAAATTTTCCGGACGCATAACAGGCTTTTTATGATTCTTAAAGTTGTTCCTGATTTTAGTTTTGAGAAGAAAAAAGCACTGGACGAAGCGAATTCCAAAGTACAGGAGTGGGAAACGCTCATGTCGCAATTTCAACTGGCGCTTCCCTGGTCAAAAACCGGAGAAAAATGGCTGCTGATGGAGCGTGTATTTAAACTGGAACCCGGAGAATAAGAAAAATTATGCGGCAGTACTATCCTGTGATTGATGCGCATCATCATTTCTGGACCTTTGATCCGCTGCGCGATGCCTGGATCACCGAAGACATGCAGATATTGCGCGCCGATTATCTGCCCGTTCAGCTGGAAGCGGTGTACAGTAAAAAAGGGATTTCGGGTTCAGTGCTGGTCCAGACCAATGCTTCGGAAAGTGAAAACCTGGTTCTGCTGGAACAAGCTGAACAATATCCTTTTATCAGGGGTGTTGTCGGTTGGATAGATTTAAAGTCAGCACAGTTTCAAAAAAAATTGGAAGCATATCAGCAATATCCCCTGATGAAAGGATTCCGTCACCTCCTTCAGGGAGAGGAGCAGCGGGATATGATGTTAAATCCTGAATTTCGGCAGGGGATTGAATTATTGAATCAATACGGGTATAGTTTCGACCTGCTGATCCTGCCCGATCAACTCGGTTATGCGGAACAGTTAGTAGCTGCATTTCCGGAGCAGCGGTTTGTTATTGACCATATGGCCAAACCCTATATTAAACAGGGAGTCATTGCAGAATGGAAACAGGCCATCAAAAAGTTTGCGCCCTACAAACAGGTTTATTGTAAGATATCCGGACTGGTTAATGAGGCGGACTGGGAATATTGGGAGCATCAAGACTTCCGTCCCTATATCGATGCGGTGGTAGAGGCATTTGGCACCAAACGAATCATGTTCGGTTCCGACTGGCCCGTTTGCCTGCTGGCGGCTACTTATGATCAGGTGAAAGATATAACAGATGATTATTTTTACTCTTTCACAACGACGGAACAGGCAGATTTTTTTGGAAATAATGCGAAGACCTTTTATAAACTGGTATAAATTCATTTTATGAACCTGGGTTTAGAGAATAAAGTCATCATGGTAACCGGCGGTGCCAGAGGCATCGGAGAAGGCATAGTGCGGGCGTTAGCCGGCGAGGGCGCGATTCCGGTAATCATCGGCCGGAACGCCGGGGACAACAGGAAACTTCAGGAAGAGTTGGAGCGGGGCGGCAGACCCGGTTTTTCGGTTCAGGCTGAGTTGAATGATCCCACCGCCTGCGAAGCAGCAGTGCATGCCGTCGTAAAAAAATTCGGACGCATTGAGGGGCTGGTCAATAATGCAGGGGTCAATGACGGCGTTGGCCTGGAGAATGGAAACTATGAGCGATTCATGAAGAGCCTGCACAGTAACCTGGTACATTATTATATGATGGCCCATTTTGCATTGGCACATCTGAAAAAGTCGCGCGGCGCTATTGTGAACATCAGCTCAAAGACTGCAGAAACCGGGCAGGGCAATACATCGGCCTATGCTGCTGCGAATGGCGG
>DATCAO010000576.1:0-5131 GCA_036512575.1 Puia sp. | reverse complement strand
GGAATTTCTGATTACGTTTATTCCGGTCGTAACCATATCCGCCACTTCTTTCCCGGTTTTCACTGGGTCGGAAACTTCGTACAAAAGGGGTATTGGTGAACTCCAGTTGTCCATTGGTAATGGCACTGAGTTCTCCCTGGATGGCATCGTCGTGGACAGTCTCTTTGTGCCAGTTGTTATAGGCAAGTTTCATGTAATAAGCAACAGCGTTTGCAAATCCATTTTTCTTTTCCGGATTTTCTTCCTGTAACGCTTTATCAATGATCAGCTCGAGATTTTTGCCGAGATGTGCATGTTTTGGGTACCGCTTGGGGTAAGGAAGCGGATCCGATTTCACTTTCAAAGTTTCTGCCGTAGGTATCGGGTATGGTGATGAAACGTCGAGTTTGAAATCAGAAATCAGGAAAAGATGATCCCATAATTTATGACGGAAGTCCTCCACATTTTTCAAATGTGGATTCAGAAACCCCATCAGTTCAATCACGACTGCTGCATTTCTTTCGCGAATTTCCGGATCTTCAATGGTGAGCAGGTATTCGATCATCCGTTGGATGTGACGGCCGTATTCACGCATAATCAGATGATTACGCGTAGTATTGTATTCCATTAGGTAGTTTTTATGCCTGACAAACCTACGGAAAAAAATCAGTTCACAATCACCTTGGTCAGGAACTGGTGCTTATTGGACTGATCTACAGCCCTTAGGAAGTAGATTCCACTGGGCGGCTTGACCGAAAGGTCCATATTGGCAATACTCGTTCCTGAAAGTTGAACCTGTTTTCTTTCGATGATCTGGCCCATACTGTTGACCAGTTCGAGGTTTATATTTCCGTTTTGGGGTTGGTCAAACTGAACCAAAATATTCCGGTTTACCGGGTTTGGATATACCTGGATTCCCGGGCGCTGGTCTTCCTGCTGAAGATTCACCATTTTTACGATTGAGTAAACGAAGTTCCCTTCCGGGTCGATGCGCTTGATCCGAAAGTATATTTCTCCCACATCAGTTTTAGAAGGGTCGTATTGATACTGGTATTGTGCAACAGTACCCGCTGGAGCAGATCCAGCCGGGACAGTTCCTGTTGTTTGCCATTTTTCTCCTTCTCGGCTGTATTCAATTTCATAAACTATATCCTTTTGATCAGTTGTGCCAAGCCATTGTAAAGAAATCGTTCCATTGCTCTTAAATATTGAAAAATTGCTGATGGCCGCACCCAATGTAGCAGTGGGACACCAATAGTAGGTTAGTTTGAGGGTACCGCCAATCACTGTCGTAACTGAGGAATTATAATTGGATCCACCGTCGAGTGTGATCATACCTCCATTGATACTGTAACTAAAATTCACAGTACCTAAACCGAGGTAAGCCGCATTACCCCCTGTTGAACCAAATCCATTCGGGAGAGTAATGATATTCTCAGGACCATAAGTAATGGTGTCCCCGGGCACACCAAAAGGCGCCAGCGTATCATAACCATGGAGGGAATTGTATACATGGGTTAGCGTGATCCCCGGGCCGGAAATTTTATTGGTCAAAGTGAGCTGAAAAAGAAAAGCGGTGCTGTCGGGCCCGGTATTACCTGCACCCGTAACCGAATTCCCGGTTATGGTATCGTGAAGGCTAACGCAGCTCAGGGTCCCAATCGCGGGATTGAATTGCTGGAAAGCAAAATTCAGTGTGCTGGTTGTCGTTGGAGATATGGATATGGACTGGTCGATGGCTGTTGCGGGTATGCCTCCTGTACATAAGCACTGTGCCTGGATTGCAGAATGGCTGAGCAATTGGCAGCATGCCAAAAGCAGGAATCCCCTGAAGTAAAGATTTTTCATAGTACGGATTTTGATGACGGATGACGGAAAACAAACACTGTAAATTTATCTAATAACAAACTGAAATCACAGCGCGTTTTCACGTTAAGGAAGGCCTCGTATTTTCCGCAGTTTTTCTTACCCGGATCTCGATGCATGTCCAAGAAATTTTCCCTTTAACTTTGCTGTCGGAGATTCAAAGTCAGCCGCTGGAAAAAACATGCTAATAGCTTGAATATCAATAACTTATGAGTTTCCGCTCCTCTATTACCACAAAAAATAAACATCTTAATGACAGAATCCGCGATACATATCCAGGTTGGGCTTGATGAAAACAAAATGCCTGAAGCCATAAGCTGGAGTGCCCCCGATGGTTCCGCCGAGAATATCCGCCCGGCTAAAGCCTTTTTGTTATCCTTATGGGACGGTTCTGACAAAACAGCCCTGAGAATTGATCTTTGGACCCGGGATATGATGATCGATGAGATGGAGGATTTTTTTTATCAAACCCTGATGGGCATGGCCGATACTTACCAACGGGCCACCCGGCATGATGATCTGGCCATGGAATTAAAAGAATTTGCCAAAAAACTTTACCAAAAATCGAGGTCGAAACAAATAAAAGAAAACAAAATATAATTTATTCTATGAACCTGGAACAAAAAGTAATGACGGATCTGAAAACAGCCATGCTGGCCAGGAATGAAGCGGCACTCCGGTCACTCCGCGCAATAAAAGCATCTATCATTTTGGCCAAAACTGCCGAAGGTGCCAGCGGTTCCATCAAAGAGGAAGACGAAATCAAAATTCTGCAAAAGCTGATCAAACAAAGAAAAGATTCACTCGAGATTTATAAGGCTCAGCAACGAGCGGACCTTGCAACAAAGGAAGAAGAAGAAATCGCCATCATTGAAAAATTTCTTCCCGCACAAATGACTCAGGAAGAACTCAAATCCATTCTTCAAAAAATTATCAGCGAAACCGGCGCTGCTTCTCCGGCAGATATGGGTAAAGTTATGGGTGTCGCCAGCAAACAACTTGCTGGTAAAGCAGACGGAAAAACCATTAGCGCATTGGTGAAAGAGTTACTCGCTAAATAAACTGAATTTTCTGTTTTTAACAATGTGGTAAATGTGATATTGTGAAAGTGTGGGAATGTGAAAATGAAATTTTAAATTTATTTATCAATTTCATTTTCACATCCGCACATTAATACTACAATTCCATCCCGCCTGCGGCGGGACCACATTATTGATTAATGACTGGTAAGTCTATTCTCGTGGAGAACTCGGAAGAATAATAAATGGTCTGGGTTGCTTTAATAAAATCTGAATCTTTCGCTTCAAATATATTGGGAAGGAATTTTTGTGGATTGCGATCGATCATCGGGAACCAGCTGCTCTGCACCTGGATCATCACTTTATGCCCTTTCCTGAACAGGTGATTGACCTGGTGCAATCCGATAAGATATTCCTCAGGTTTCCCGGGAACCAAAGCCTCGGGTTTTGAAAAACTCTTACGGAATTTACCCCGGAAAACCTCCATGGTAACCGGCAACTGGTAACCACTCAATTTAAAATTGGCCGAATCCCAGTCAGGATAAACGTCAATTAATTTCACAATCCAGTCAGCATCCGTACCGGTAGTTGACGCAAAAAGATGGGCATTCACTGCGCCTGTAACCACCAGATCTTCCTTAAGTGTGTCTGTAGTAAAACTTATGACGTCGGGCCTTGTATAAACAAACCGCTGATCTTCTACCTGCCATGGACGCCAGCGACTGCCCGGCCCATACGTAGCTTCAATCGGCAAAGTCCGGTAAGGAACAGGTTTTTGGGGATCACTTACATAGGAAACCAAACCATTGCCTGTGGGTTTGATAAAACTCGCCGTCTGACGAGGTCCTGCATATAATGCCCGGACAACGGCCTGTCGCGGAGGCCAGGTGTTATAGGTTCTCCAGGTATTGGACCCGGTCTGAAATACATAAGCCTCTTCAAAATGTCCGTCCCCGATTCCCTTGAGATAATAGTCAAACCATTTTTTTTGCAAACGACGAAATTCTTCACCAGTGTTGCTGCCGAACGAAATCAGTCCGATGCTGTCGCCCTTACCCCTCCCCCATTGCCCGTGATACCAGGGTCCAAGAACGAGATGATTGATATTCTTGGAATCCGTTTTTTCCATTTGATCATACATCAGCTGCGGACCGTTCAGATCCTCCTGATCATAGAAACCCCCAACGTGAAGCTGTGGAATTTCTGCTTTTGTTACATAAGACAGGGGTGAGTTTTTGATCCAGAAACTATCATAGTCGGGGTGCCGGACAAAATTGTTCCAGGTAGGAATTTTATGATGGAAATATTTTTCATTAACGTTTTTCAGGCTGCCCAGCTGCATATACCAGTTGAACAAATCGAAAGCGGGGAAGGGAAAATCACTATCCTTCGTCGGGTCAGCCTCTACTTCATAGGTATACTCCAACCCATAACTCAGGCGGAAGGCACCGTTATGATGAAAATCATCTCCAAGGAAAAGATCACCCATACAAGCCTGTTCAGACGAGGCTTTCAAAGCCGGGTGGGGATCTACAGTGCCTACAAGAGCAAGCCATCCGGGGTAGGAAATACCCGCGATGCCCGCTTTCCCATTGTTGTTTTTAATATTATGTACGAGCCAGTCGATGGTATCCCATGTATCTGTACTCTCATCCACGGCATCTTTCTGGTGTTGGTGAATCAGGGGCTGATGAATTTCCATTTTGCCCTGGCTCCTGAATTTACCGCGTATGTCCTGCAATACAAAAATATACCCATCAGATGCCAGTGTAAAAAATTGAAAACCTCTTTTCAGGCCAACCGGGCCATCCTGATCTCCATCACCATCAACACCGTAAGGTGTTCGTACAATTAAGAAAGGAAAAGCGGAAGTCTGATCAACCGGAGTGAGTACGACAGTATTTAGCAAAACCCCGTCCCGCATGGGAATCATATAGTGGGTCCGCTGGTAAACAACCGAATCTCCCGTCTGTGAAAATGAAAATAACCAGCCACCGAATAAGGAAAACAGGAGGATACATTTTTTCATGTCAACGGTTTTATACGGGATCATTCATAGATCCTCAGGCGCGCTCTCAATGTTTCAGCCTCCTGCTGAAGCTGTTTTATTTTTTCGAGCAAATGATTGAGTGCGTCTATGCCGGGCACATTGATGTTCAATTCATAGTACATCCGACTGTATTTTTCCAGTTCTACAACATCATCGCGCAAAATATACCGTTGATTTTCATGGTAGCTGAAGGAAATCAAACCATGGGATTCCAGGG
>DATCAO010000575.1:0-4221 GCA_036512575.1 Puia sp. | reverse complement strand
TCACCCATTGGGTAAATAGACCATCCGGGAATCCCGGCGAATTGCCGATTATCAGCGAACGGGTGGATCCTGCACCCGGAACCCATCTGGTCAGGTATGTCTCATCCATCGACGATATCGAAATCGTTCATGCTGCACACAGCCGGGATGGTTTTGCCGGGGGGGCTGTGCTTGCCGCTGAATTTATCAGGAACAAGAAAGGCATTTTTTCAATGCAGGACGTACTGGGTTTTTAATTCAACTCTTTAGGTGGTAAACTGTTATTAATATATCTTGTAACAGATTTTCCTATGCTGTCAAAAAAGTCACAGTATGCATTTCAGGCCCTGATGTATCTTTCCGAAAAGGAAAAAGAAGGTCCTGTACTCATTGCAGAAATATCTAAAAAGAAGAAAATTCCTTTAAAATTCCTGGAAAACATTCTGCTTGAACTGAAAAAAGCAGGAATCCTGGAAAGTAAAAAAGGGAAAGGCGGGGGTTATTTTTTCGGAAAGGATCCTGCTGATGTTACCCTGGCCACAGTGATGCGACTCATAGACGGTCCCATCGCGCTGCTCCCCTGTGTGAGTTTGTATTTCTATGAGAAATGCGCAAACTGCGACGAAAAACATTGCGGTCTTCGTGATGTGCTGATCCAAGTGCGCGATGCCAATCTGAAATTGCTGGAGAAAAAAACCATTGCCGATCTGAGCAAAAAGCCAAAAGCTTGAATCCAATAGCTTCAAGCATTTGGCTTTTTGCAAATGTGGCAAATGTGGAATTGCGGATATGAGGGAAGGTGGAAACGAAATTTGTAGATGACAATCAGGCAATGGGGAAATTAATATTAATTTGTCTTGCTTTGTTGATTTGATAAAAAACCGACAATTAGCCTATCAATTATTAATTCACCAATTATCATTGGTCATTCCATTTCCACCTTCCCTCATATCCACAATTCCACGTTCACCACATTAAAAAAGCCTCTCACCGAAGTGAAAGGCTTTCTTATTATTGAATACACTAAGATTAATAGTCCATTCCGCCCATACCGGGTGCACCGCCGCCTGCGTGGCTGTGAGCTTCTTCTTTTTTCGGTTTGTCTGCAACCACACATTCAGTAGTTAACAGCATACCTGCAATAGAAGCCGCATTTTCAAGTGCGATACGGGTTACCTTGGTCGGATCGATTACACCTGCTTTGTACAGGTTTTCGTAAACTTCCGTGCGGGCGTTGAAACCGTAATCGGCCTTTCCTTCTTTTACTTTCTGCACAACGATACTTCCTTCGATACCGCAATTGTGAACGATCTGGCGAAGAGGTTCTTCGATAGCACGTTTCACAATGAGGATACCTGTAGTTTCATCGTCGTTGGCAGCTCCTTTCAGTTTATCCAGGCTTTCGATGGCGCGGATATAGGCAACTCCTCCGCCGGGAACGATACCTTCTTCAACTGCTGCTCTTGTGGCATGCAGGGCATCATCCACACGGTCCTTCTTTTCCTTCATTTCCATTTCGGTCGCTGCTCCGATATACAGAACGGCCACACCACCACTCAGTTTAGCCAGGCGTTCCTGTAATTTTTCTTTGTCGTAATCGGAAGTGGTTGTTTCAATCTGTGCCTTGATCTGGTTTACACGGGCAACAATCTCATCTTTCTTTCCTTTACCACCTACAACGGTTGTGTTGTCTTTGTCGATTGTTACCGAAGCAGCGGTACCGAGATAACTGAGGTCGGCGTTTTCGAGCTTGTAACCCTGTTCTTCACTGATCACAATACCCTTAGTCAGAGTCGCGATATCCTGTAGCATTTCCTTTCTGCGGTCACCAAATCCCGGAGCTTTTACTGCGGCCACTTTAAGTGTGCCACGCAATTTGTTCACCACTAATGTAGCCAGCGCTTCACCTTCCAGGTCTTCAGCGATAATCAGCAGCGGACGACCGCCCTGAGCAACCTTTTCGAGGATATGTAAAATATCTTTCATCGCAGAGATCTTCTTATCATAGATCAGGATATATGGATTGTCCAATTCTGCTTCCATTTTTTCGCTGTTTGTAACGAAATAAGGAGAGATATATCCGCGGTCAAATTGCATACCTTCCACAACATCAACTGTTGTATCAGTACCCTTAGCTTCTTCAACGGTGATAACACCTTCTTTACCAACTTTGCCAAATGCCTCTGCTATCAGTTTGCCGATGGTTTCGTCATTATTTGCAGAAATGGAAGCCACCTGCTGGATTTTCTTGCTGTCATTTCCAATAGTCTGAGACTGGGCTTTCAGGCTGTTTACCACAGCAACAACTGCTTTGTCAATACCACGTTTCAAATCCATCGGATTGGCTCCGGCGGCAACATTTTTCAAACCTTCGCTGATAATACTCTGAGCAAGCACCGTAGCAGTAGTCGTACCGTCACCTGCGATATCGGCAGTTTTGGAAGCAACTTCTTTCACCATCTGGGCACCCATGTTTTCGATCAGGTCTTCCAGTTCGATTTCTTTAGCAACCGTTACTCCATCTTTAGTGATGGAAGGTGCTCCGAATTTCTTTTCAATAACCACATTGCGTCCTTTAGGACCCAGCGTAACCCTTACCGCATTGGCCAGAGTATCTACGCCTTTTTTCATTTTATTTCTTGCTTCGATGTCGAAGAATAATTGTTTAGCCATAATATTTAATTTGAGAATTTTAGAATTTCGCAATAATATCTGACTCCCTCATGGAAAGAAAGTCCTGTCCTTCAAAACTGATTTCGGTTCCGGAATACTTACCGTATAACACAACGTCGCCCACTTTAATGACGGGCTTCTTTCCGTCTTCATCTATTTCACTGATCGCGACCACTTCGCCCCGTTGGGGTTTTTCCTTCGCTGTATCAGGGATGATAATACCGCCGGAAGTTTTTTCTTCTGCCGGCGCAGGTTTTACAAAAACTCTGTTTTTGGTACCTGCGATTGGTGAAATCGCTAACTTTTTAGCCATGACTGTATCAATTTAATTTTAGTGAAAAGTTAAGTTGCCCATCAGAAGGGGCAGCAAAGCTACACTAAATACTGTACCAATCAAGTGAAAACAAGGTAAATGGGAAGACTTGGCAGTCCGGTCGCCCCTATTTCTAAACTGTTTATAAATAAAATGGCTAAATGACAGGAAACGCGAAAGGTCGTCATTCCGAAACGACGCGCCCTGCCCCCACATAGTGGTGCAGGTAATAACCCTCCCCGAGATCGCTGATCTGGACTCCAGCAACGGAAGCGTGAACAAAGCGGTTATTGTATAAATAGACACCTACATGGGTAACTTTATGCCCCTTTCCGAGGGTATGGAAAAAAACCAGGTCCCCTTCCCGCAAATCCTTTTTGGGGATCCTGCGCGTAGCCCTGTATTGATCGGCACTCATGCGCGGCAGCTGGTTCACATTATATACCTCGGAAATCAGCTGGCAGGTAAATGCTGAGCAGTCGATCCCGTCTTTGCTCTTTCCTCCATAATGGTAGGGAACCCCATACCACTGGTCCATAAAGAGCAGCAGGCGGGGATTATTCAGTTCTTCCACTTCGGTATTCGTCAGTATGGCGTATTTAATTTGCAGGGGATCATAACCTGCGTTTCCCGAAATGGGAATCGTCGTTTTGGCAGAAACCTCCCTGTTCAGGGGTTTTTCCAACGGCTTTGACGGTGATTCAGCGGATTCTGTTGAAATATCGCGGATAAAGCTGGGCTGGCTGTTTCCGTTTTGGCTCGAGGATCCGCCAGACGACAAATTGTCTGTACGGCGGGAAGCTGGCCGAAACACGTCGCAGGCGGCCAGGTTAATAAGCAGTAGCAGTAAAATGAACTGATTTTTCATTTTATTGTTTGATACCGGAACGGGTAAAGATACAATTAAAAGCGTATGGCGTAAAGCCCAGGGCTGAAGGCCCGACTTTTTTAACTTTTATCAATTTGGGTCCTAATGCCGGATGTCTGATACCAGACTTTAAACTACTCGACAGCATGGAGAGGGCGTTTAACCCCAAGCCTTAGGCTTTAAGCTTTAAGCCTGAACAATGTGTGTTCATTGTGAACAGATTATTATCCCTAAAAAACAGGACCGTTTTTTTTATTTGTTAATTGCAGTCCATTCATCACCGATGCCCGACTTTTCCCACCTTCACGTACATACACAATATTCCCTGCTGGACGGTGCAGCCTCCATACAAAGCCTCTTTAATAAGGCTGTAAAGGATGGGATGCCG
>DATCAO010000574.1:0-2526 GCA_036512575.1 Puia sp. | reverse complement strand
CAAAAATATGAATTTTATGATTAAACCTTCTTAGGACGAGAGGCTTTAACGAAGACTGGCGAAATAGTTCAATTACCTCTCAGTTAACCGTTAAATGTTCTTTGGAGTCCATGATTTTCACTTGATTAACTTGGGTTTTTGGAAATGACCTTTAGATTTGGAGTAAATAAAATAACTATGAGGTTTTCAACATAACCTGCAGTATGGTTTTTTTATGCCGATACAATTTTTTCCGTCTTTCCCTTCGAAAACCCTCCGTTCATTTTATCCGGTTCCAGATAGAAAACTTCAACAATATGGCCAGTGGGGAATAAGTCATCCATTTTTCAAAGCACTTTTTAATATACCACAACTAAATCAATCCTTTATGTTCAAAGAAAAAAAACGAACCAGGCATTTTTCGGGTTTCGCCTTAGTGTTGATTGCAGGATTATTTACCTTATCGGCCAACGCACAAAAGAAACCCAATATCGTTGTGATCATGGGCGATGATGTAGGCTGGTTCAATCTAAGCTGCTATCATCAGGGCATCATGTCGGGCAGAACACCGAATCTGGACAAACTCGCAGCAGGTGGAATGCGTTTTACCGACTATTACGCTGAAGCCAGTTGTACGGCCGGCCGTGCAAATTTTGTTACGGGTGAACTGCCGCTGCGTACGGGAATGACCACCGTTGGTCAGGCAGGTGCTGATGTGGGACTTCCTGCCCAGGCCTGTACCATTGCAACCGCTCTGAAAGCTCAGGGTTATGAAACCGGGCAATTCGGGAAAAATCATTTGGGTGATCTGAATAAATTCCTCCCGACCGTACATGGTTTCGATGAATTTTTCGGATACCTATACCACCTGGATGCCATGTCCGACCCATACTGGTATTCATTCCCGACAGACGAAGCATTCTATAATGCAAACGGCCCGAGGAGCCTGGTGCATTGTTATGCTTCGGCAACAGACGATCCTACCGTTCAGCCACGCTGGGGTAAGGTTGGTAAACAAAAAATTGTGGATGAAGGTCCGTTGGCTCCTTTTCCGGACATGTCCAATGTCGCTAACATGCACGACCTGCCCTTTGCCAAGGCCAAATATGACATGACCACTTTCGATGAAGTGTTGGTGAAGAGCTCCAGCGATTTCATGGATAAAGCCAAAAAAGATGGCAAACCATTTTTCGTTTGGCACAATACGACACGTATGCATGTATGGACCTTTCTCTCCCAACATTATAATTCACATATGAATTTCAAAACCAACTATGGTTTGGAAGAATCCGGGATGGAACAAATGGATGATGCCATCGGCGCACTCCTGAAACATATCGAAGATATCGGTGAAGCAGATAACACCATTGTGATCTTCACAACGGATAACGGAGCCGAAGTATTCACCTGGCCTGATGGCGGTATGACACCGTTCAGGGGTACCAAAGGAACCGTTTTCGAAGGCGGTTTCCGAGTTCCGGCCATCATCCGCTGGCCAGGTCACGTGCCAGCTGGAGTAGTAGAAAACGGAATTATTTCAGGACTGGACTGGTTCCCAACCCTGTTGGCTGCAGCCGGTAACCCGAATATTACCGACCAGCTGTTGAAAGGTGTAAATCTGGGTGGATTTACATACAAGAACCACCTCGACGGATATGATCAGACGGATATGATCACAGGGAAAGGCCCTTCAAAGAGAAATGAAATTTTCTACTTCGGAGGTCCCTCCCTGGGTGCAGTGCGCATGGGGGATTTCAAATATCAGTTCTATCAACAGCCATTTGGCTGGCCGGGGGAAAAAGTGACCACAGATATGCCCACCATGGTGAATCTTCGTCAGGATCCATTTGAACGTACCCCATCCATCCGCGGAGAAAATCTGAATACCCTGGGTGGTGGTTATATGAATGATTTCTATGCCCGTGAATTCTGGCGTTTCGTAAATGTCCAAAATGCAGTGGCTAAACTTGCCATGACGGCAATCGACTATCCGCCGATGCAGGATCCGGCATCATTTAATCTTGAAGCAGTGAAACAGAAAATCGCCGAAATGGCAAAAAACCATGAAGGCCAATAGTTGATTAATCCTTAGAAAAATCTCGCGTGCCGGAGCGGACGACAAATGTCCGTTCCGGCATTTTTTATAATTATTTAATTGACCGCCAACCGTCAACCGTCAACCGCCAACCATTCAGCGTTATTCCGATCGCAGGCTGTTAACAGGGTTCACAACAGCGGCGCGAATCGCGCGATAACTGACTGTGGCCAGCGCAACAAGAATAGAAGTCAGACCGCCGACGACAAAGATCCACCAGCCGATATCAATCCGGAACGCATAATCCAGCAGCCATTGATGCATGAAATACCAGGCCAGGGGAGCAGCAACAAGGAAAGCAATGCTAATCAGCAGGATGAATTCTTTTGTGAATAAGTACACGATACTGCCGATGGATGCACCCAGTACTTTGCGAATGCCCACTTCCTTGATCCGCTGCACAGACATATAAGAGGCGAGGCCGTATAATCCCAGACATCCCAGGAATATCG